>DATGKM010000161.1:0-7015 GCA_035294665.1 Bryobacteraceae bacterium
AATACAAAATCTTCACGCGATCACGCCGGCGGCTCGCGAAGACGAACAAGTGTCCGGCGAATGCATCCAGTTCCAGGTAATCTCGCACGAGAGCATGGAGCCCGTCGAAGCGTTTGCGCATATCGCAGGCTGACAGGCACAAATACACCCGCACGCTGGCCGGCAGGTGAATTATCCGCGCAATGCTTCCAGCACCCTGCGTAACAGCGCCGGATTTACGTCGACGCCGATGCGCAGCCGCGCCCCGGTCACGAGCACCAGTTCCAGCCCCGTTTTCGGTGCGTGCTGCCTCGAGTTCTATTTACGGCGCCGCCTTCAGGATCGAGTGCGAGTCAAGACCAAAGATGGTTTTGCGCAGCGGGAGAAACTGAAGCCGGCTACTGTACATCAGGAATTTCGGGTCTTGCGGCGGATCCTCAACGTCGCCGTCCGGAAAAAGCTGTTGCCTTCAAATCCGTGCGCCGGGGTGGAGTTCCCGGTTATGGTGAAGGGTTTGTTCCGGCCGCACTGCATGGGATGGGCGGAGTGGCAGCAAATCGAGTTTCAGGCGCCGGATTACCTTCGCAATCTCATTCGGATCATCACCGAAACGCGCCTTCGGGTCTACAAGGAGTTGATGCTGATGAAGAAGGATCAGGTCGATTTGGACAACGCGGTCGTGTGGATTCCTGACTCGAAGACGACCAATGGCGTGGCGGATGTTCCACTCACGGAACTGGCCGTCCAGGCGTTTCGGGATCAGTTGTCCCCGGCAAGGAGACGCCAAGGTGTTTAAGAAGTATTCGCAGATGAAATTGCAGATGAAACGGGAGGCTCTCGAGAAGCTGAACCGGCAGGCTAATGAGGGCAGCCGGGGTTTTAGCACGGAGCGGCCCAACTGATGGGGTTTTAGCACGGTCGGGCCTATTTTGGGCAAGATTTTACCCTTGTCGCGATGTGTGGCAAGTCAAGAAGTGTTTTAGAATGAAGAGAACTGCAGATGTCGGGGCGTAGCGCAGCCTGGTAGCGCACCTGCCTTGGGCGCAGGGGGTCGGGCGTTCAAATCGCCCCGCCCCGACCAATATTTTCAATAGCTTACGAGAGACTCCCGGCGCGATTGCACCTTCCAGTTGCAGAACCGCTTCCACGAAGCCCCGCCGCAATACCAAGGACAGTGTCTCGCTTTGGTGATCGTGCCGGTGCATAACGCGTCCTCATATCTGGCTTCTTGCCTCGCGTCCCTGGCTCAATCGACCGAGATGCCATATGAGTGTCTGGTTGTGAACGATGGGTCAACCGACAACTCGGTGGAAGTGGCGCGACGCTTTGGCGCGAAAGTCCTGTCGACGGGCGGCCGCCGCGGACCGGCCTACGCGCGAAACCTGGGAGCGAGCGCGGCGACTGGTATGCTGTTGTTTTTTTATCGATGACGACGTTTGTGTACACAAGGACACTATTGCGAGGGTCCTAACGAATTTCCGGCACTGCCCCACTCTGGACGCTCTGATCTTGCTGGCTACGACGTGCGCCATACTGTACCAGGTATACTTTTTGGCGCCCATTTTTGCACTCCTGTTTCTGTCGCTTGGTTCGTATTGGATTGACGGCAGGATTCATCCGGGAAACCGGGCGTTCCAGATCCTCATGACTACAATCCTCGCTGTCATTGTAGTTGTCGGCTACCATGCAGGGCTATTGCAATTAGTGTTTCCGCCCATTTGTTTGGGATATCTGCTACTCTTCCCGCGCCATCGTTATTCGTATTCCACCGAGCAGCGGCGACGCGTTACGGGCCTGCTATGTGGAACTTACGTAGCGGTCGCGGCGGTTTTCATCTTCAGCCTTCTTCCACTTCATCTGCCGGTATTCTGTCTTTTGTTTCTGCCTTTGATAATCGCGGCGCTGAATTTGCAATTTTATGTCTTTCTCGCGCAGCGATGGGACATCTCTACGCTTTGGCGGCCCTCCCGTTCCATTTGCTGTATCACTTCTACAACGGCATCTCATTCATTGCCGGCCTTGTCCGGTACAGCGGCTGGCGTTTCGTCCTCAGGAGGCCGGGAGTGCCCAGCCGGTCCTTCGGTCAGGCACAAGAAAGCGCTGTGGGCGCGGCTCATCCGGATGCAGCATCGGGCGCAGGCCGAACGGTGGCGAGTACGGGAGATTGACTGGAGCGTTGGCCCGCCGATTCGCGGGAAAATAGATAGGGTTGTGGCGGCTCTACCTGAATCTCGCCCTTTCCCCATACCGTCTGGCGGCCGACACCGGTCCAGCGGCCGATTTCGAGCAGTGGGACAAAGATGCCGAGCGGTCCTTCATACGTAGCCGTCCCCATGAATCCGCCTAACGGGTGCGTCTGGCCAGTACGGGAACTGCGCCGCTGGCGATGCTCGTAGCGCCACTGCCAATTCACGAGTTGAACCCGCGCTGCTTCTCGCAACAGGATATCGCGATCCCAGGCCGGCCAGTGCTGATAAAAGCGTCCCAAAATCCAGACCCGCTCGACTAAGCGTTCCATCAGAAGCGGAAACGCCGGCTCCAGGCGCACGGCGCCTCGACCCTTCAGTTCCGTGGGTGTAACGAAGCGGACAACCAGTCGGCCTTCCGCTGGCGTCCCGCGGAGAGGCAAACGTCGAATCGGTTGCGGCTCGAAGGCTCGCAGCGCAGCTTTGGCTCTGCCCGGGCCGATGCCGGCGTGCGCAATGGCGCGAAACGCCTTCTCCAACGGTTCGAGCGGGGCGGCGCCGGTGTCGAATAAGTGCAAGCGGAGGGCGAGCGGTCCGCAGGATCGCAAGACGAACGGGCGGGGAGCATCATGGTATCCGCTTGGCCCGCCGTTCCATCGCGGCTCAAACATGCTGGCGTAGGCGCACTGGGCCGCTCGCGGACAGCTCCGCGCGCCGGGGCAGGCGCTGCCACAACAGACTTCGCGCAAAGACAATCCGAACGCGCCCCGGAATGCGTTGATCTCTTTCTCAGGAGACAAACTGAGGTCGTCATGCGCTTCAAATTGAATGCGAACTGGCCGAACTTGAAATTCCATCAGACGGCAAACGCGGCGCCGTCAAACCGCGGCGTGCAGGTTCTGAAAATACGCAATAGTTTCTTTGAGACCCTCATCCAGCGGGACCATCGGCTGCCAGCCTAGCAGGTCGCGCGCTTTCGAGATGTCGGGCCGGCGCTGCCGCGGATCGTCTTGAGGCAATGGTTTAAAAACGATGCCGGAGCGGCTTCCCGTCAGCCGCTGGATATGGCGGGCAAAATCGAGGATCGTCATCTCGTTTGGATTGCCGATGTTAACCGGGTAGCGCTCCTCGGAAAGCATAAGGCGGTAAATCCCCTCGATCAGGTCGCTTACGTAACAGAAGCTGCGGGTCTGGGTGCCATCGCCGAAAACCGTGATCGATTCGCCGCGAAGCGCCTGGTCCAGAAAGGCCGGCACCACGCGGCCGTCGTCCAGTTTCATGCGCGGTCCATACGTATTGAAAATGCGCACAATATTACTCCGCAGCCCATACTTCCGGTGGTAAGCCATGGTAATGGCTTCGGCGAAGCGTTTGCTTTCGTCATAGCAGGAACGCGGCCCGACGGGATTCACGTTACCCCAATACGATTCCACCTGGGGATGTTCCAGTGGATCCCCGTAGCACTCCGAAGTGGACGTCAACAGGAAGCGCGCGCCCTTTTGTCGGGCCAGTTCCAGCATGCGCTGGGTGCCGATGGAACCGACTTCGAGGGTCTCAATCGGATGCCCCAGATAGTCCTTGGGGCTGGCGGGCGAGGCCATATTCACCACGCAGTCCACTACATCGTCCACTGAAAATGGTTTAGTGATGTCCTGTTCGATCAGGCGGAAGCGCGGCTCTTTGGCCAGATGTTCCAGGTTTGCCGGATTGCCGGTTAGGAAATTATCCAGGCCTACCACGTCATGGCCGCGGGCCAGAAGGAGGTCACAGAAATGCGAGCCGATAAAACCGGCGGCTCCCGAAACGATAATTCGCAATCAGTCTCCAAGTCTTTTGATTCGTTCAACTTCTTATAGCACATGCTACATTCGGAGTTGAAGTAGCATGGGTACTGCAACTTGGCTGGACCGGACTATTTTGGCTTTATTACTGGCGGTATCGATCGCCTTATTCCTCCGCCGCCTGATGCCGGTTGTGGCCAACATTCGGAAGGCGCGCCGGACGCCCGATTTTTCCTGGAGGCCGTTGGGGCGCCGTGTCCGGCAATTCGTTTCCGAAGTTCTGCTACAGAGCAAAGTGATCGCGCAGCGGCCGCTTGCCGGGCTGGCTCACGCGTTTGTGTTTTGGGGCTTCTGTTTTTTCGCGCTGATCACTGTTAATCATGTGGCGACGGGTTTCGGGGGCCGCTTCTTGTACCCGGACCGGGGCTTCGGACGCTTCTATTTCGTTTTCGTGACGGTCTGGGCCGTGGCCGTAGCGGTGGCGATCGCAGGCCTGTTTGTGCGGCGTTTCTTCGCCCGCCCGGTTTGGCTGGGAGCGCTTTCCAAGGAATCGGGCGTGATCGCGGGCTTGATTTTCCTGCTGATGATCACGTATCTGGCCGGCTTGTGGCTGCCCGAAGGGGCCACGACCGCACGCGCGAACTGGTGGCTGCATACCGCTACGCTGCTGGCGTTTCTGCCGCTGATCCCCCATACCAAACACTTGCACCTGGCGCTCAGTCCGGTCACGGTATTTCTGCGCCGCGCCGGATTCAGCCGTATCCCGCCGCTCGAAGGCGACGAAGATTTCGGCCTGGATACGGGCAAAGATCTAACGCGCATCGACGCGCTGCAAGCGTATACCTGCGTCGAATGCGGCCGCTGCACCGAGCACTGTCCGGCCTACAACACTTTGAAAGTGCTCAATCCCAAGGAAATCGTTCTGGGCGTACGCGGCTATTTAAACGAATTTGGCCCTTCCAGTGAAACGCCGCTGGTGGGCAAACACATTTCGGAAGAGGCCGTGTTCCAATGCACCACATGTGGCGGCTGCGAATTTCAATGCCCGGTCGGCATTCAGCACCTGCCGATCATTGTGGGCCTTCGCCGCGGCTTGGTGAATACAGGCAAATGGGAAGATTCTTACGGCGCGAAGTTCTTCCTGACCCTGGAACGTAATGGCAACTCGCTGGGCTTCCCGGCAAGCGAGCGGCAGAAATTCATCGAGCGAAGCCAGTTTCCGATCTACAACGGCACGCAGGATTATTGCCTGTGGCTGGGGTGCATGGGCGGCTACGACCCGCAGGGGCGCGAAATCGTTCTGGCATTGACCAAGATCCTCAAGCACCTGAACATCACTTTTGGAGTGCTCGCGAGCGAACGTTGTACGGGAGATCCGGCGCGCCGGTTGGGCAATGACCTGGCGATTTCTCAACTCGCCGAAACCAACATCGAAAAACTGCGAGCGGCCAACGTGAAGAAAATGCTCTCGATTTGCCCGCATTGTGTGCGGACTATCGGCCAGGACTGGAGCGAATTCGGCGGAACGTTCGAGATTGAGCATCACACCGAACTGCTGGCGCGCTTCCGTTCCCGGCTGCCGGGCGGAGAGCGCGCGGAGAGCATTGTTTATCACGACCCCTGCTATTTGGGACGATACCGCGGCATTTACGACGAACCGCGGAAGGTGCTCGCCGGTTTCGGGCGGCTGGTCGATCCGCCACGCACTCGCGAACGTTCTTTCTGTTGCGGCGCCGGTGGCGGCCAGATGTTTCTAGGCGAAGAGAAGGGCGAGCGTATTAACATCACCCGCGCAAAGGAACTGGCGGCCACGGGCGCGGCGGTCATTGGCACTGCTTGCCCGTTCTGCCAGAGCATGTTCCGCGACGCCCTCGGCACAGTGACGGCCACCCCGCCGCAGCTTCTGGACGTCGCCCAGATTGCGGCCGCTCGAATGCTATAATCCGTGTAGCGAGGCGTTTGCCCTGACCTTCGCACGTAGGGCCACGGCCCGCGGAATCGTTGTACTAACGGGCGCGTAGCTCAATTGGCAGAGCAAGTGACTCTTAATCACTAGGTTGTAGGTTCGATTCCTACCGCGCTCACCAGCACACCATCCAATCAATACTTCTAGGAAGCCGCGGCACGCGGCGGTAGCGGTGAAGGTGGTCCCGGCGTTTCCTGGCTCCCTCACCGCTCATCCGGTCCAATCCTTTTGACACCAAAATCCAAAGTTGCGAGACTGAACGGAGATTGAACGTGAGAACCAGTTTCGCGGCGGTGAGGCTAACGGGGGCCGCCTGGCTACTGCTAATTTCCGCCAACGCTCAACAGCCGGCCTCTCTGGCTAATCCTCCGCTTGCCAAGGATCCCGGGCCGTTTCTTCCAACCCCGCAATTTGGGGATGAAAGAGGCCCCAGAGCGGTGGCTGGCCCAGCGCCGCGTTTGCCCGATGGCAGGCCCGATTTTGGTGGAGATGGCGCGTGGTATCCCGGCTTTCACGGCAACGTCGCGATAGCCTCGTCCGTTGATTCATCCGGATCGACTGCCGTGAGTTGAGAGAGAGGGACTGCCAGTTTTCGGCCCTGCCAGCGAACGAGAACGAGCATGTCGTGCTCGCAGGCGTCGTCCGGGGCCATGCGGCCCCAGGTCCTGCAGCTTTGCTTCGATCTGTGTCTGGTCCAGTAGCACCGGCGCCGGACGAGCACGGTGGACCAGCGGATTGTGCCGTTTGTCGGTCACCGGCGGCAACTCAATCTGGCCCGCACGCTCCAGCATGAGCAGCAGGCCCCGGCAAACCATATCGCGCAAAGCTCCGTTGGCTTGCCGCCAGTCCCAGGCTTCACACAGCCTCTTCGACAGCATCCTCCGACTGGCTCCACTGTTGGCCGCAATCAGGCCCCGGATGAATCCTACCTCTTCAACCGTGACTACGCGTCCGCGATACTTCCATCCGCTGTCCACGATAACTGCAGTGTAGAGGAGATTTTCTTGGAACGTAAGCGCTTTTTCAGCTTACTTTCCGCCAGACTGGCGCGGCCGTGGTTTCTGGGTCACCCGCTGCGAACAGTAACTGCGCCTGATGAGCCT
>DATGKM010000162.1:0-11601 GCA_035294665.1 Bryobacteraceae bacterium
GGGATTGGGCGTCAATGCCGGTTTTGAGGGCGTTGAAGCGGGTTTTGGCGAGGCCGGCGGGGGACGGGCCGGTGCTCTTTTGAGAATTCAATCGGTTGGCTGCGATCTGGGCTGGAGAAGCCATGGTGTTTGCTCCTTACGACCCCGAGGGTAACCGGGGAGCGGCGGGGCTGCGTGTCGCGGGGCGCGGAAGTGATTGAGAAATCGAGGAAAATTTTTCGATTGGGGCGGTCACCGGCAGGCGGGAGGATGCGGGCGCGCAGGAGCGATTAGCGGATGGTCATCGAGTACTCGCCGGCCGTTTTCGCTTGCGGCCATACCTGCACGTAGTACACCTGTCCGGGAGCGGCCTGGAAGCCGCGCGTCAGGTTCGCCCCGGCGGCGCGGGTATCGGCGGCGAATGCCAGGGCGCGGCGATCGGGCGAGAAGATCGTGACGGCCGGGATGAGCGTGGCCGACCGGTTTTGAATCTCCACTCGCACGAGGCCGGCCTGTGGAGCGACGAAGGAGTAAAAGTCCGTATCGGCGCCGTCCATGATATTGGCATCGATCGGCTGGCCCACCGGGACGCGGGTGGCGTTCAGGATGTCGTCGTTCGGTTCATAGCGGTCGAAGGCCTTCAGCGGCTTGATTGTGAACCGGTACTTGCCCACGGTCTTATAGGCGCCCCACACGTGTACGATCAGCGTGGTTTTCGGCGCCGGGGCGATCCGTTGGGTCAACGGGCGTCCAGGCTGTCGCGCGTCTTTTGTCCAGCCGAGGAACCGGTCGCTGGTATCGAAGACGCTGAGCGCCGGAATGAGCGCCGGAGACAGGTTTTCGATTTCGAGCGACAGCATGTCGCGCGGCGCGGGCGGCGCCTCAAAGCGGAAGCAATCGGTATCGCCGATAGCGGAGACTTCGGCGTCGACGGGGCGATCGAGCGAGATGACGTTGGCCAGCAGGTAGTAATCGTTGGGTTCCACCTCTCGCGTCACGGCGCCCACGGCGTCCAGCATGGGTTGCATGCGCAGCAGGTTGGCGCGGGCGGGCTGGTAATCGCCATCGCGCGCAAACGCCTCGCGGAACGCATGCATGGCCCGGGCTACGTCGTTCTGCCGCAAGTAGAGCACACCCAGATTGTTGTAGATGGCGGGCACGGCCGCCTTTCGGGTGATTCGCTCGAGCACCGCCATGGCGCCCGGGTAATCGGCGCGCGCGGCGAGCTCGGCGGCGTAGCGGAAATCCTCGCGGGGCAGCGGATCGGTTAGCTGATGGTTGTAGAGCCGCGCGTATTCGCGTTCTATGATGCGATCGTCTGTAAGGTAGCCGGGAAGGCCCTGCCTGGAGGGGCGGGTAAGGCGGCTCATTACGGTCCATACCATTCCGGCAACGGCGGCCACCAGCAGCACGATGCCGAAAGGCCACAGCGGAATTCGCCTGGGCGGGCGGCGCGGGCGGCGCTTGCGGATCAAGACTGGCTGGGGGAAGGCCATAGCCGGGTTTCCGGACTGTGATCGAGAAGCCGCGTTCCGGCTGTTACAATACATTTTATCGCGCCTGCTTTTGGAAACGGTGAGGGGCGGTGTCTCGGGGCGGCAAGCAAATACTAGTACTGGCGCTCGTGGCCACCTGCGTGGCGGCCTTGGCCTGGGCCAAAAAGAAAAAAGAGGACGAGACGCAGACTTTGCAGCTTCCGCGCGAATTGCCCGCGGCCGTGGCTGCCGAAACGCGGCGCCTCTCCTTCGTAGTCACACCGCTTTCGCCCAAGGGCCTGCTTTCGCAGCAGGTGCGGGATGCGCTCAAGAATCTGGAACGGCAGGCGGGCGGCAGCCAGGTGGCGCACATCCGCGCGTTTGTGGCCGGCACGGGCGATTTGCGGCGCGTGCGCGACCTGGTGAGCGAAAGCTTCACGGCGCGCCATCAACCGCTGCCGGCGCTCAGCCTGGCGCAGGTGGGGGCGTTGCCGGTAACCGGCGCTCAAGTGGTGCTGGAAGCCGCCATCAACGGTAAGCGCGACCTTTACCCCGGCGGGCTGGCCTTCTTTCCCGCGCAACCGGCCTTTGCGGCGCAACTGGCGGATGGCACGTTTCCGCCGGTGGCGCCGCTGGCCGGCCGGTCGCTTACGGCGCTCGAAGCCGCGCTCGAGGCGGCCGGCGTGGCGGGCGCGGATGTTCTGCGCGTCACCTGTTATTTCAGTTCGCTCGACGGAGTGGAAGCCGCGCGCGCGCTGGTTCAAAGCGCGTTTCCGCGCGCGGCTCTGAATTTCGTGCAGACGGAGCGCGCGCCCGTGCGCGCCTTAGCCGGATGCGAAGCCGTGGCCGCGATTCGCGGCGAGGGCGCGGCCGGTCGTTCGCCGAGCTTCGCGCGGATTGGCTCCGAACAGGTGGTGCTCACCGGAACGCAGGAATCCTTCGGCGCCGAAGAGCGCGATGCCCGCCTGGCTTTCGAACGCCTGGGGAAAATTTTGGAGCCGTTCGGCGTTTCGCTCGAGGACGTGGCTTTTGCGCGGTTTTATCCGCTTTCCGCCAGGAGCGAGCAGCAGATCCGCGCGCTCGTGCCCGTGTTCTTCAAAGCGCCGAACGCGCCCGCCATCGGGATGTTGGAGTTCGAAGGCGTGGGGGCAACCGACGCCGCATTCGCGGTGGACGCGGTGGCGGCCAAATAGCGGCTCGCCATGAGCTTTGCCGGGTGGAGCGTCAGTTTGGCGGTGGAGCGCGTGGGCGCGGCATCCCGGGGTTCGGCCAGCCGCAGCCGGGGCGCGGGCGGCGCGGCGGCTTGTAAGGCCAGTACGCCGGCGAAACTGCGCAAGCCGTTTCTCAATAATTGATAGAATAACCACGTGGTGCTGCCATGACTCGTACGCTCGTGGTTTCGTCGTTTTTGGGCGCCTTGCTGGGAATTCCGGTTCTAGCCCAGGAGGCCGCGCCGTCTCAGCCGGCTCCGGCCGCGGAGGCTAAAGCTCCAAGCTCCAACTCCCAAAACTCCAACGTTCAAAACTCCAATATTCAGGTGAATGTGAACGAAGTCATCGTGCCGGTGACGGTCACCGACCAGAAGGGCCGCTTCGTTTCCAATCTTACGGCAAACGACTTCAAAGTTTTCGACGAGGGCAAGCCACAGCGCATCGAGTTCTTCAGCCACGATCAGCGGCAGCCCGTGGTGATCGGCTTCCTGCTCGATATGAGCAACAACACCCGCATCCATTGGAAGCGTTACCAGGATTCCATTATGGAGATGGTGTGGAACCTGCTGCCCAACGATAAGAAGTACAACGGCTACCTGATTACCTACGCCAACGACGCCGAACTGGCCGTCAACACCACCCCGGATGGCGACAAACTCACCGATGAGATCCGCAAGTTGAAGCCGGGCGGCGGCGCGGCGCTGTTCGATGCCATCTACATGGCGTGCACCAAGCGCGAAACGGTGAAGGGCGAACCGTACGAGCCGCGGCGCGTGCTGATCATCGTGGGCGATGGGCACGATAGCTCGAGCAAAAAGAGCCTGGACGAAGTCGTCGAGCTGGCGCAGCGCAACCTGGTCACGATTTACGCCATGAGCACGCAGGCGTACGGATTCGATAATCCCGATCAGCAGGTGCTCGAGCGGCTGGCAAGCGAAACCGGCGGCAAAGTGGAATATCCGCTGCAGAACATCTATAAGGACACCGTGGCCGGGACTTATTTCTGCAATCCGTCCGACGAAGGCTGCTACTCCTATACAGTCGGCACGGGCGGGTACGAAGCGGCGATTTCGAAGAGCATCATCAACGCGGTTGGCTCGATTTCGGGCGACGTGAGCACGCAATACGTGCTGCGCTACATTCCCTCGGGGGGGGCCGACGATCGCGACCGACCCTATCGTCATATCCGGGTGGATGTGGATGTGCCGGACGTCATCATTCGGGCGCGCAAGGGGTATTACCCGAATTCTTTGCCCGCGGCTAATCCCGCCGACCTTCCGAGCCGATAAGCCAGTTATAGCCCCCAATGCCGGCCGCCCTCATTCCGTTCCGCGCCGCTGCCGAAAAAACAGGCGGCGAAAGGGGGCGGGAGGGCGTCTACGTGATATTGGAGGCCGCGCTGCCCGGCCAGTCCCCGCACCGTATCGGCGTGCTGCTGGCCGATCCGGAGCGCGACAAGCCGTGGATCAAGATGCGCCTCGATTACGATTTCGCGCCGCCGGAAGACGCCGAAGTGCTGGAACTGCTGGCGGAAGAGATGCCGCAACGCGCCGCGGAAATGGGCGCGGCCCGCTATCTGGAGTGGCTGGAAGATACGCTTTCGAATGCGGTGCGCGTGAGCGAGCGCCAGACGGTTCGGGTGGATTCCTTCGTGCGCGTGCTCGAACGGCTGTATTCCGAGCATGTGGAACCGGTGAAGGTGGAGCGTTGGGTTACGCATCTACCGCTATACAGCCTGCGCGCGGCGGCGGGCAAACTGGGCGAGGAAATGGAATCGGTGGAAGAGGATTGGGTACGGGCGCCCGAAGGCCTGCGCCTGGGGCCGGATCTCTTCGTGGCGCACGTGGTGGGCCGGTCGATGGAGCCCCGCATACCCGATGGCAGCCTGAACCTGTTCCGGCTGCATCCGGCGGGCTCGCGCCAGGGCAAGATTCTGCTGATCGAGCGCTTCGGCGTGCTGGAGGAAACGGCGCGCTACACGGTGAAGCGCTACACCAGCACGAAAGTCCACGATGAAGCCACCGGCGAATGGCGGCACGAGCGCATCCGCCTGGAGCCGCTGAACCCGGAGTTCGAACCCTGGGATGTGGAGGCGGAAAGTTTCGCCGTGGTCGCCGAATGGCTGCGCGTCATTGAATGAAACAATTGGTGGAATGAAACAATCCATCGCGGCGCTGCTTCTGAGTTGGTACGAGCGCGGTCACCGCGATCTCCCCTGGCGGCGGTCGAGCGACCCTTATCGCATCTGGGTGTCGGAAATTATGCTGCAGCAGACGCGCGCCCGAGCGGTCGTCCCCTATTACGAGCGCTTCCTGGAACGCTTTCCGGACGTGGCGGCCTTGGCCGCCGCTTCCGAGGCGGAAGTGCTCGCGCTGTGGAGCGGCCTGGGATATTATTCGCGCGCCCGCAACCTGCGCCGCGCCGCCCGCGCGGTGCATGCGGCGGGCGGCTTCCCGCGCGAGTATGCGGCCATCCGCGCCCTTCCGGGCATTGGCGATTACACGGCCGCGGCGATTGCCAGCATCGCCTTCGGGCGGCCGCACGCCGTTCTGGATGGCAACGTGCTGCGCGTGGTGGCGCGCGTGGAAAACGATTCCGGGGATATCGCCTCGCCCGCCACCCGCGAGCGCTTTCGCTCGATCGCCCAGGCGTGGCTCGATCCGCGCCGGCCGGGCCCCTTTAACCAGGCGCTGATGGAACTGGGCGCTACGGTTTGCCTGGCGCGCAATCCCCTGTGCCTGGTTTGCCCGCTTGCCGGCCGCTGCCGGGCGTGCGCGGAAGGAACCGCGGCGCAACTTCCGGTCAAGCTGCGCCGCCAGCAACCGGTGCGCGTGGAAGAGACGCTGCTGGTGGCCCGAAGGCGCGGGCGGGTGCTGCTGCGCCAGGTAGCGAGCGGCGCCCGCCGCATGGCGGGATTTTGGGAACTGCCCACGCCGCGCCAGTTGCCGGAAGCGCGCGCGGGCGAAACCCTCGGCCGGTTCCGGCATAGCATCACGCACCACCGCTACGTGTTTACGGTTGTTGCGGGGGCCGCGCCCCATGGGCCTCGCGATGCCGCCTTCCGCTGGGTGCCGGCCGGCGAGCTGGCGCACATTCCTCTGAGCACCACCGCGCGCAAGGCTTTGGGTATCGCCGGAATTCTTTTACACTCCTCTCGGTAACACTGCCTCTCCCCCGCTCGTAAGCGTTATGGAGAGCGAGTGGATCGCGCCGCGATCCGGTTTATAGGGGAGGCACATGAAACGGGCTATTTATGTAAAGAGCGCCATCGTATTGAGCGCGGCGATTGCCGTGCAGCTTTCCGCTTCGCTGACCAACGGCAACCATCAGCTTGTAGCGACCAGCAACGGCGTCTCATCGCCAACCTACACGCTCGTCGCGCAGCAGTAGGCGCTCAGCAATAGCGCGCGCTGCTACCATAAGCCCGTGGAGCAATTCGCGCTCGATTTCGACCTTGCCCCCGAGCGCCGCATTTTCACGGTCAGCGAGCTGAACAGCGCCATCGCCGCCGTGCTTGGGGAGGAGTTCGGCGATCTCTGGGTATCCGGCGAAATCTCCGGCGTCCGCCTCGCCACCAGCGGCCATTATTACTTCACGCTCAAAGAGCGCGAGGCGCAGGTGCGCTGCGTGGCCTTCCGCTCCGCGCACCGCTACTGGAAGTTCAAGCCGCGGGATGGGCTGGCCGTGCTGGCGCGCGGGCGCCTGGACGTTTACGAAGCTCGCGGCGAATATCAGCTTCTGGTCGAATCGCTCGAACCGCAAGGCTATGGGGCGCTGCAACTGGCCTTCGAGCAGCTCAAGAAGAAACTGGCGGCCGAGGGGCTGTTTGCCGCCGCGCGCAAACGGCCGCTGCCGCGTTTCCCGCGGCGCATCGGCATCGTCACATCGCCGCGCGGCGCGGCCATTGCCGATCTGATCCAGATTCTCTCGCGCCGCTTTCCGGGCATCCACGTGCGCCTTTATCCGGCGCTGGTGCAGGGGGAAGGCTCGGTGGAGGAGGTTCGCCGCGGCATCGAATATTTCAGCCGTACGCAATGGCCGGATGTGCTGATCGTGGCCCGCGGCGGCGGTTCGCTCGAAGACCTCTGGACCTTCAACGAGGAAGCCATCGCGCGCGCCATCGCCGCCTGCCGCGTGCCCGTCGTTTCGGCCGTGGGACACGAAACCGATGTGACGATCGCGGATTTCGTGGCCGACCTGCGCGCCCCCACGCCTTCGGCCGCCGCCGAACTGGTGGCGCCGCTTCGCGACGATGTGCTCGAGCGCATCGCCGTCGCCCGCGCCAAAGCCGCCCAGGCTCTGCGCTACCGCCTGGCCATACTCGAGCGGCGTTTGCGCCAGCAGGGCATCGAGCGCGCGCTCAACATTCTGCACCGCCGCATCGGCCGCAACCTGCAGCGCATCGACGAGCAGGAATACCGTATGCGCGAACGCCTGCGCGCCCTGATTGCCGCGCGCGAACGGAACCGCCGCGCGCTTGAAACGCGCCTCCGCCGCTTCGATATGCGTCCCCGGCTGGCCGCCGACCGCCGCCGGATGGAGAGCGCGCACGCCGGCGCTCTAAACCAGATCGCCGCCCACCTGGCCCGTCGCCGCCGCGGCTGGGAGCAGCTTTCGACAAAGCTCGCGCAGCTAAGCCCGCTGCGCATTCTGGAACGCGGCTACGCGATTGTCTCGAGCGATGGACGAATTCTGAAGGATGCGGCGGAAGCGCCGGCGGGTAGCGAACTTCACGTGCGGTTGGCTAAAGGGGAGCTGGACGCTACAGTGCGGTGAGGGGCGGCTTGGCGGCGATCCGGGCTGCGCGAAGGATCTCGAACGCGCTTGCGAGGCGCGCCGATGCGAGGGCCAGCGCGGATTCTTCGGCGGTCTGGCGGGCGCGGGGTAGAAAATCGGCCACGCGCCGCCGCGCGCCGCCGCGATAACGATTCCAGGCGCTCCGCGAATTTTGGAGCGTGGGACCGGGGGCTTTTTTCAATCGAAGCCGCGCAATTAATGCCGGCAGAAGATCTGCGATTCGGAAAGCCGCGGGGAAGGGAAGGTGCGGGAGATGTGATCCTGCCAGCCGAGGCTCTCCTCGTCGGCCAGCGACCACAGCAGGCCCACAACCGTGCCCAGGCTCAGGCAGGAGCCTGCGAAGCGCAGAATCCGCTGTTGCGGCTCAGGTGGAAAGCCTTCGAAGGTGATGAGCTTCAGCCCGGCCCAGCGCATGCCGGCGGTTTCAGTACCCGCGATGGCCCAGAACACTCCGTAGGTAAATGCCACCAGAAGCAGCGCCCCGGCGAAAACAATCAGGTTCGATCTTCCCATTACGAACTGGCCGCCCGCCAGCGCGTAGGCCAGCAGAAACAGGCCGTAACCGACGAACACCATGGCCCCATCGAACGCCGCCGCAATCGCCCGATGAATGGGAGTCGCCACCGGCGATTCACAGATGATAACGGCTTCGACCGTGGTGCCGAGCGTGCGCGGCTGATCCGGAATGGCCGGCAGAAAATCCAGGCTGGCCTGCGCTTCGGAAACCCGCGTTTTGGGTTTCGCCGTTTGCGGCTTTCTGGGCTTGGCGGGATCGGTGCGGCGCGGCCTGGGCTCCACTGGAGCATAGGTCTCAAACGGAATCACATTTGGCGCGGGCCGGTCCTGAAATAACGGCCGCTGCACCGCGCGCGAAAGATCCGGCGCACTGGCAGCGCGCGCGGGCTGCTTCAGCGCGGGTTGGGCCACCGCCGCTAGCGCACCCTCCGTGTGCAAGGGAAATTCGCCGGTTAAAGTATCGCTCGGCCTGCGCCCGCAACGGCGGCAACGGCTCTCGTCGTCCGCGTTCCGGCAACCGCAATACGTGCAAGTCACAACCAGACCCTCATGTTCACACCACCAATTAGACCTTATCGGTGTGATACGTTTTCCGATTGAGGCCTTTTTCGCAATTCCTAAAATCTTTAGTTAGCACACCTGTATCTAATTGTCACGGAAATTCTTCGAGTAAAGCCTGCATTTATCTGCTTACAGTACTGTTATCACTAGTGTTAGCTATGACTGCCCAGGCCCAGCCATCGGCCAATCAGCCGAACCAGCGCGTACTCCTGCCCCGGCCCAATGCCCCTCCGCACGGCTCCTACGACATAACGGCCGATACTCAGGAAAACGAGGGCAGCCTGCGCCATTTGCGCGGCAAGGCAAAAATTGAAACCGACACCATGCTGCTCCAGGCCGACTCCATCGATTACGACGATGAGAGCGGCGACCTACGGGCCAACGGCAACGTCTACTTCCACAGCTTCGCCCAAAACGAGCAGCTTTGGGCCGACCGGGTGGTCTACAACACCGATTCGGAAACAGGCACGTTCTATAATGTTCGCGGCACCGGCTACACCCGCATCGACGCGCGGCCGGGAAGGCTCACCACCAGCGAGCCGTTCTTTTTCCAGGGCCAGTGGGCGGAGCGCGTGGAAGATCATTACATTCTCCACAATGGTTTCATCACCAACTGTAAGATGCCGAATCCCTGGTGGGAGCTGAAGGGCCGCAGATTTACTATTTACCCGGGGGACCATGCTATCGCCTACGGGTCTATCTTCTGGGTGAAGAAGTTGCCGATCTTCTACGCGCCTTACTTTTATAAATCGCTCGAAAAGTTTCCCCGCCGCAGCGGATTTTTGTTCCCCAACATCGGCAACTCGACTAACCGCGGTTTCATGCTGGGCATGGGCTACTTCTGGGCCATCAATCGCAGCTACGACATGCTGTACCACATGACCGAGTACACCGCCCGCGGCGAAGCGCACCATCTGGAACTGCGCGGCAATCCAAAAGAGGGCACCGATTTCGATGCCATCATTTACGGTGTCGACGACCGGCTGGGCGGTCAGGGGCCGGTCGGCATCCAGCAGTACAGCGGCTACACGATCACCGGCACAGGTCGCGCCGATCTGGGCAACGGCTGGAGCGCGCATGGCTCGGTCAATTACACCAGCTCATTCGCGTTCCGCCAGGATTGGTCGGAGTCGATCAACGAGGCGGTCGGCCAGGAAGTCCATTCGACCGGCTACGTCAACAAAAACTGGTCGAATTACAACCTGGATATTGCCGCGGTTCGCCTCGAAGATTTTCAAAGCGTGGAACTGCCGGTGGAGAACACCACGACCGGCAAAACGCCTACGCAAACGGATGCGGCGATCATCCGCAAACTGCCGGAAGTGGATTTCAGCGGGCGCGAGCAGCAGATCGGCAATCTGCCGCTCTGGTATTCGTTCGATTCCTCGGCCGGGATGCTCTACCGCGAGGAGCCGCTGTATTCGCAGTTCGGCGTGGGGACCTTCACGCCCAACGCAAACTTCCCCGGCGCCGTCACTTTGCTTGCCGATCAGTTTCAAACCAGCCCGGTTACCGGACGCGTGAACTTCGCTCCCAACCTGATGACCGCTTTCCACTGGCACGGGTTCGATTTGGTTCCCCGCTTCGGTATTCAGGAGACATATTACTCGCAAAGCCAGCTACCGGATCCGAATGCCAGCCAGCTCTTTTCACAGCCTTCCACGCAATGCGGAACCGTATCTTGCACCATCTATCAGGTGAACGGCGCCGGCCTCGTTCGCAGCTCGCGCGCCTTCTCGCTCGACCTGGCGTTTCCCTCGTTCGCCCGCGTATTCGACAAGAAGACCCGGTTCGGCGACAAGCTGAAACACGTGATCGAGCCGCGCGCCACTTACCAGTACGTCACCGGCATCGGCCAGGACTTCAACCGCTACATCCGCTTTGACGGTATGGATCTGCTCGCCAACACCAACGAACTGGACCTCTCTCTCACCAACCGGATTTACGCCAAGCGGGGCAACGACACACAGGAGATCTTCACTTGGGAATTAGCCCAGGCGCGGTATTTCGATCCGACTTTCGGCGGGGCGCTCGTTCCCGGCCAGCGCAACATCTTTCTGGCCGCGCAGGAGATCTCTCCCTACGCGTTTTTGCTTTATCCCCGGTCCGCATCGCCCATCGATTCGTCGCTCCGCGCGACTCCAATCGGCGGCATCACGTTCGACTGGCGCGCCGATTACGACCCGCTCTACAGGCGAATGACCAATAGCACCGTGGCGCTCGACTTACGCTGGAAGAGGTATTATTTCGTCTCTCTGGGCGATAACCTGGTGCACACCAACCCGATCCTTTCGAGACAGGAAAATCAGATTCATGCCCGCGCCGGATATGGCGATATCACCCGCCGCGGTTTCAATTTCGGCGTGGATACGATCTACGACACTCACTACCACAATCTCGATTACCTGACCGCACAGGCCACCTATAACACGAACTGCTGCGGTTTCAGCTTCCAGTATCGTGTTTCCGACTTCGCCGGATTCGTTTTCACGCAATACCGGGTTTCCTTCGCCGTGTCCAATCTCGGCAGCTTCGGCACGCTCCGCAAACAGGACCGGATCTTTTAGGGGCGGACGCATGTTCTCGCTCGAAATCCACTGCCCGCCCGAGAGCCTGGATCTGCTCATCGCGGATTTGTGGGAACGGGGGTGCGCGGGAATTACCGAACTCGATGGCGGCGCGGTGCGCGCTTTTTTCGAAGATGCCGCGCGACGCCAGGAGTTGCTCGCCCGTTATCCAGAGGCCGTGGTGCGCAGCGAAGAGCCGCGCGACTGGGTGCGGGAAGCGCGCGATCTGCTGCAACCGATGGCCGTGGGCGAGCGCTTCTTTCTGGTTCCGGAATGGCGCGACGATCCGGCGCCGGCGGGGCGATTCCGGATCGCCGTGAATCCGGGTCTGGCCTTCGGCACTGGGGTACACGAAACCACGCAGCTCGTCTTAGAAGCGTTGGAGAAATCCCTGCGGCCGGGAATGACCGTGCTCGATGTGGGCACCGGCTCGGGGATTCTGGCGGAAGCGGCGGAACTGCTGGGAGCGGGAAAGGTGTTCGCCTGCGATATCGA
>DATGKM010000163.1:0-53205 GCA_035294665.1 Bryobacteraceae bacterium
CAGCCGCGCCCAGCGACCTGATGGAGTACCTGGAGAAACACCGGGGGGAGATCCTGGCCGAGACACGGCGGCGATGGGAGCAGAGGGACCCGACGCCGTTGCTGCCGCCATTTGGAGAGAACAAGAGAAGGAAGAAGGTAAAGCGATGAGCAAAGTACGAGTTCTCGTGGGGACGCGCAAAGGCGCATTCATTCTGAGTTCGGATGGAAAGCGCCAAAAGTGGGACGTGAGCGGGCCGCATTTTCCGGGCTGGGAAATGTACCATTTGAAGGGGTCGCCCGCCGACCCGGACCGCATCTACGCGTCGCAATCGAGCGGTTGGTTCGGCCAGCAGGTGCAGCGATCAAGCGATGGCGGCCAGACCTGGGAGCCGGTGGGCAATAAATTCGTTTACGAGGGAACTCCCGGCCCGCACCAGTGGTACGACGGCAAACCGCACCCCTGGGAATTCAAACGGGTGTGGCACCTGGAACCGGCGTGGAACGATCCGGACACCGTATATGCGGGAGTGGAAGACGCCGCGATTTTTCGCTCGACCGATGGCGGGCAGAACTGGCAGGAGATGCCGGGCCTGCGGCGCCACGAATCGGGAGCGAAATGGCAGCCGGGCGCGGGCGGGATGTGCCTGCATACCATTCTTCTCGATCCGGTGAATACGGCGCGGATGTACATTGCCATTTCGGCCGCGGGCACATTCCGAAGCGACGACCGCGGCGAGACCTGGAAGCCGGTCAACCGCGGTCTGCGCTCGCTGTTCCTTCCCAATCCCGAGGCCGAAGTCGGCCACTGCGTGCATCACGTCGCCATGCATTCTTCCCGGCCCGATGTGCTGTTCATGCAGAAACACTGGAGCGTGCTGCGCAGCGACAATGCCGGCGAACTATGGCAGGATGTGAGCGGGAATCTGCCGGGCGACCACACGGTTTACCGGGAAAAGGATGGGACCTCGAAAGAGTTCGATCAGAAGGGATTCGGTTTCGTGATCGACGTGCACGCGCACGAGCCGGAAACGGTATATGTAGTGCCCATCAAGAGCGACTCGCACCATTTCCCGCCGGAGGGAAAGCTGCGTGTGTACCGCAGCCGCACCGGGGGCAACGAGTGGGAGCCGCTCTCGAAAGGCCTGCCGCAGAGCAACTGCTACGTGAACGTGCTGCGCGACGCCATGTCGGTAGACTCGCTCGATAAGTGCGGCATCTATTTCGGCACTACCGGCGGCCAGGTCTACGCATCCGCGGACGGGGGGGATAGCTGGAACGCGATCGTGCACGATCTGCCGGCGGTGCTCTCGGTGGAGGCGCAGACGATCCAATGATCCGGGTAATCCTGCCGGCGCACTTACGTACACTGGCGCGGATTACCGAAAGCGAAGTGAAGCTGGAGGTAGCGGGCGCAGCGACCCTGCGCAGCGTGCTGGACGCGCTCGAAGCCCGCTACCCAATGCTCGAGGGCACTCTGCGCGATCACGTAACTCGAGAGCGCCGCGCGTTCGTGCGATTCTTCGCCTGCCAGGAAGATCTGTCGAACGATCCGCCGGATACTCCCCTGCCCGAAGCGGTGGCCAGCGGAACGGAGCCGTTGCTGGTGGTCGGCGCGATTGCGGGCGGATAGGGGCAGGCCCGCATCGGCCGCTCCGTGGACGGTCGCGGCTTCCGGGGCGAGTGCGACTGCTTCCCCCTATTCCCTTGTGCCGAATGCGCGAACGCGCTTGCTATCCTGAATCTATTCCCACATGCAAATTGAAGCGATTTATGAACCTGGGCGGTTCGAGCCGCATTGGGCGCAGCGATGGATTGACCAGGGGGTTTTCCGCGCGGGCTTTGGCGGCAGCGCCGGCGCCGGGCACGTTTTCTCGCTGGTAATTCCGCCGCCCAACGTGACCGGGTCGCTGCACATCGGCCACATGCTGGAACATACCGAAATCGATGTGACCATCCGCTGGCATCGGATGCGGGGCGACAACACGCTCTGGCTGCCGGGCACAGACCACGCGGGCATCGCCACGCAGATGGTGGTGGAGCGCAGCCTGCTGGAACAGGGCATCCGGCGGCAGGATTTGGGCCGGGAGAAGTTTGAAGAGCGGGTCTGGGAATGGAAGGCGAAGTACGGAGATACGATCAAGCGCCAGATGATCCGTCTGGGCGCGAGCTGCGATTGGAGCCGCGAGCGGTTCACGCTCGATCCGGGTCTTTCGGCGGCGGTGCGGGAGGTGTTCGTTCGGCTCCACGAGAAGGGCCTGATCTATCGCGGCGAGTACATGGTGAACTGGTGCCCGCGCTGCCAGACCGCGATTTCCGATCTCGAGGTTTCGCACGCCGATGTGTCCGGGCACCTGTGGCACATCCGCTATCCCGTGAACGGGATGCCGGAACGTTACGTGGTGGTCGCGACCACCAGGCCGGAGACGATGCTCGGGGATACCGCGGTGGCGATTAACGCCAGGGACGAGCGCTACTTCGATCTGCACGGGAAGACCGTGCAATTGCCGCTGATGGATCGCGAGATTCCCATTATTTTGGACGATCTGGCGGACCCGGCCTTCGGCAGCGGCGCGGTGAAGGTGACTCCGGCGCACGACCCCAACGATTTCGAAGCCGGCCGCCGCCACAACTTGCCCAAGATCCAGGTGATCGATGAGCGCGGCCTGATGACCGCGGAAGCCGGCCCTTACCGGGGCGAAGACCGCATGGATGCGCGCCGCCGCGTGGTGGCCGATTTGAAAGCCCGCGGCTTGATTGAAAAGATCGAAGACTACCCGCTGAGTATCGGCAAATGCGCCCGCTGCCAGACGGTGGTGGAGCCGCTGGTTTCGACGCAATGGTTCGTGCGCACCAAGCCGCTGGCCGCCAAAGCCATCGACGTAGTGGAATCGGGGCGCATTCAGTTCGTGCCGCCGAACTGGGTGAAGACCTACTACGAGTGGATGCACAACATCCGCGACTGGTGCATCTCCCGCCAGCTCTGGTGGGGCCATCGCATTCCGGCGTGGCATTGCCGGGAATGCCGCGAAATCCTGGTGGCCCGGGAGACGCCCCAAAGCTGCGCCCGCTGCGGCGCGACGCACCTGGAGCAGGACCCCGACGTGCTCGATACCTGGTTCAGTTCCGCGCTATGGCCGTTCTCGACTCTTGGCTGGCCCGAGCAGACGCCGGACCTGGCGCTTTACTACCCCACTTCATTGCTGATCACGGGCTTCGACATCCTGTTTTTCTGGGTGGCCCGCATGATCATGATGGGCGTGGAATTCATGGACGACGTGCCGTTCCGGCAGGTGTATATCCACGGCCTGGTGCGGGACGCCGAGCGGCAGAAAATGTCGAAAACCCGCGGCAACACTATCGACCCGCTGGTGGTTACCGAGAGGTATGGAACCGATGCCGTGCGCATGGCGCTGCTGCAAGGCGCGGCCCCGGGAACCGATATCGTGCTCAGCGAAGAGCGCATGGCCGGCTCGCGAAACTTCGCAAATAAGATCTGGAACGCGGCGCGATTTTTGTTCGGCAAAATGGAAGCGGCGAAGGTGGAACCATGGCTCCCGGCATGGCTGGAGACGTTTCTGCCGGAGCCGGATGCCGAGAGGCTCGAAGTTCCGGTTGAGGACCGCTGGATTTTCAGCCGCCTCAACAATGCCGCCGAGCAGGCCAACCGGGCTATCGAGCAGTACCGGTATCACGAGTTCGCGCAGATCGTCTGGCAATTCTTCTGGCATGAGTTCTGCGACTGGTACATCGAGCTGAAGAAGCTGCGTTTCCGGGACAATACCGGCCTGACGAGCGACTGGCGCAATGCGCTGGCGGCATTTGAGACCGCCTTGCGGCTGCTGCATCCCGCGATGCCGTTTTTGACCGAGGAGCTTTGGCAGCGGCTGGCGGCCGGACGCGCGGACCGCCCGAAATCGATCGCGCTGGCCGGCTATCCGCAATACCGGGCGGAAGTGGCGGACCACCTGGCCGAGCGCGAAATCGGCATTCTGCAGGAAGTGGTGACGATGGCGCGCACATTGCGGGCGGAAAGCAAGCTGGACCCGAAGCAGCAGCTCGAGGGCACGCTGTATTCCCGCAGCGACGCGCTCGAGCTGGCCCGCCGGCAAGCCCCGGCGGTGGAGCGGCTCTCGAACGTGAAGCTGGAGTTTGCCGCCGGGACCGCGCCCGCCATTTCCGGCGCTTCGGCGGCCATCAGTTCCACGGCCGAGTTCGACCTGGCGCTGCGTCTGCCGAAATCGCAGGAAGAGGCGCAGCGCAAACGGCTGGCGAAGGAAAAAGAGCAGTTGACACGGAACATCGAAAATTCGCGGAGCCGCCTGACCGACCCGGCATTCCTGGAAAAGGCGCCGCCGGAAGTGGTGGATAACATGCGGAAGAAGCTGGCCGACTACGAATCGCAGCTGCGGAAAATCGACGGCGCGCTATGACGGAAATTGTCCGGCTGGCGCTCGAAGAAGACATCGGTTCGGGCGATGTGACTACACAGGCATGCGTGCCGGAATCGCGGCGGGCGCGCGGGCGGTTTGTGGCGCGCGAGCCGCTGGTAGTGGCTGGGCTCGACCTGCTGGAAGAAATTTACAAGCTGCGGGGCGGGGTGGACGAACTGCACTTATTGCGCCGCGATGGAGATCGCGCCGCGGATGGCGACATTCTGGCCACGGTCGCCGGCCGCGCGCGCACGCTGCTCGAATGCGAACGGGTGGCGCTCAATTTTCTGCAGCGGCTGAGCGGCGTGGCCACGCTCGCCCGGGGCTTCGCCGATGCCGTGGCGGGCACCGGTTGCCGGGTGCTCGATACCCGCAAAACCACACCCGGAATGCGCGCGCTCGAAAAGAAAGCGGCGGCGGCAGGCGGGATTGTCAATCACCGCATGGGGTTGTACGATGCCATTCTGATCAAAAACAACCATATCGCCGCGGCCGGCGGCGTGCGCGAGGCGGTCGCGGGCGCGCGCGCAACCGGGCTGCCGATTGAGATCGAAGTGCGCACGAAAGCCGAATTGGCCGAGGCACTGGATGCCGGGGCCGTTCACGTGTTGCCGGACAATCTTTCGCCCGAAGAGGCCGCCGAATGGGTGCGGGAGATCGGCGGCCGCGCGAAAGTGGAATTATCCGGCGGCATCACGTTAGCCAACGTGGCAGCCTACGCGCGCGCCGGCGCCGATTTTGTCTCCTCCGGCGCGATCACGCATTCCGCGCGCGCCGTGGATATCAGTTTCCGCCTGGAGCTGGTATGACCCCGATCGACGCGGAACTTCTGCGCCGCGCCCTGCCGGGGCGGCGAATCGAATATCACGCAATCGTAGACTCGACCATGCGCGCCGCGGCCGGTCTCCCGTTGGGCAGCGTGATTCTGGCCGAAGAGCAGACCGCCGGCCAGGGCCGGCACGGGCATAGCTGGCATTCGGAGCCGGGCACGGGCATTTACTTATCGATTGTGGCGCGCCCCGCGCCTCTCGTCACTATGGCGCTGGGGTTGGCTACGGCCGAAGCCATCACGACCGCCACCGGCATCGTGTGCGATCTCCGCTGGCCCAACGATGTGCTGATCGGCGATAAAAAGGCCGCGGGCATTCTGGCGCAGGTAAGCGATGGCGCGGCCATTGGAGGAATCGGCATCAATGTGAACCATGCGGGGTTTCCGCCGGAACTGGCGCAGATCGCCACGTCCCTGCGTCTGGAGTCCGGCCGCGAATGGCCGCGCACGGATCTGCTCGTGGCCCTCATTCCGGCCATCGACAGCTTTCTGGCGTTGCCCGCGGAATCCATTCTGCAACTCTTCACGCGGGCTTCGAGTTACGCCCGCGGGCGGCGCGTAGTGGTCCAGCAGAAGGAGGGCGATATTTATGGCATCACCGCCGGTCTGACCGATGCCGGCTATCTGAAAGTGCGCCAGGACAACGGAACCGATGCGGTGATTATCGCAGGAGGGGTACGTGCTGCTAGCGCTTGACGCGGGGAACAGCAATATCACGATCGGCGCATTCGAGGGGCGCAACCTGGCGGCCCACTGGCGGCTGCGCACGGTGCACGATCAGACCGCCGACGAATGGGGTATTCTGCTGAGCAACCTATTCGTGCCCGCCGGTCTCGACATCTCGAACGTGCACGGCATTATCATCGCCAGCGTGGTGCCACCGATCGACAGCACTCTGGCCGCCATGACCCAGCGCTATTTCCGCACGGAAGCCCTGTTCGTCACGCCGCACACGAACCTGGGACTGAAGGTCCGCTACGATAACCCAAACGAAGTGGGCGCGGACCGGCTGGTGAACGGCGTGGCGGGATTTTACAAATATGGCGGCCCGTGCGTGATTGTCGACCTGGGGACCACGATCAACTTCGACGTGATTTCCGCCGGGGGCGAATACCTTGGAGGCGCAATCGCCGTGGGGATCGGAATTGCGATCGACGCGCTATTTTCGAAGACCGCGCGCCTGCCGCTGGTCGATTTCCGGCCTCCCAAAGACGTGGTCGGCACCAACACCGTGGCCAGCATGCAGTCGGGCTTGTATTTTGGAGCGATCGGCATGATCGATGGCATCCTGGAGCGCATTGTGGCGAAACTCGGACCGGAGACCAAAACCATCGCCACGGGTGGGCAGGCCCGGCTGATCGTTAGCGGCTCGCGATATCTGAAGCAGGTGGATGAGCATCTGACGCTGGAAGGGCTGCAGATGATCTGGGAGCGGAACCACCCGCAGTGAACATGTCTGCCATGCCTGCTTTTTGTGCTAATTGTGGTACTTATCGCCTGCTAGATAGCGGAAAGGAGGGGCAGCCGAGGCCCGATCCACTGGCGCGGTTATGGGGCATTGGAATTCGTGTACTGGATTGAGGCTCACCCCGAATTCGGGCCGCGAACCCGGCAAATTCGGGAACGGATGCAAGAGCGGGGAGACTCGCTCTGCACCAGCATCTTCACAATCGGGGAATTACTCACGGGCTTCTACAAGCGCGGCACCCGCGAACAGGCAGTCGAGATACGCGACACGATCCAGCCGCCAGCCGTCGAACTCCTGCCGTTTGCAGCCGAAACCGCGGAGCGCTACGCGCAGATCCGCGCGGACCGGCGGGTCAGCCCGGCAGATGCCATTCATCTGGCTAGCGCGTCCGTAGCCAGAGCGAACTTGTTCCTGACCAACGATCCGGCGGTATCGAAGATAACGGTGCCAGGAATCGACTTTGTCGCGGGACTGGATGTGAATTTGTTTTGAGCGACGATTGGGCGTTTAACTACTTCAACTACTTCACCGAAATCGAAGAGCATTTTCAGAAGGCGCGCGGCACGAGCCTGTTTCTGCTATCGCCGCTCGATTGGGCGCTGATTGAGACCTGGAAAAACGCGGGCGTGCCTCTCGAAGCGGTGCTGCGCGGCATCGATACGGCCTTTGCGAAATGGCGCGGCCGGAAGGCGAGGACGCAGATGGTGAACTCGCTGGCCTTCTGCGCGCAGGCCGTGCTGACGGAAGCGCAGGCGATGGCGGGCGCGGCGCAGCCCTCGCGGGGAAAGACGCCGCCGCCGTTTTCGATCGAGGAACTGCGCCGCTACCTGCTTGGGAATGCGGCTGCGATCGCTCCCGGACACAGCGAGATCGCGCAGGCGCTCGAACGGCTGGCCGGCGGGATGGAACAGCACTACCAAGACCTGGAAGGCTTGGAACAGCGCCTCACGGTTCTGGAAGAGAAGCTGATCGCGGAGCTGCGGTCGCGCCAGACCGAAGAGCAATTGCTCGAAGCGCGGCGCGAACTGGATCGCCAGCTCCGCCCCTATCGCGGCAAGATGACCGCGGACCAGCTTGCCATGCTCGAAAAACAATACCTGGAGCGAAACCTGCTGGAAAGAGCGGGTTTGCCCCGGCTGAGCCTGTTTTATATGCGGTAGGTGCGATCGCGCGCATAGTCGCGCGCTGTGGCGCATCGCCATCTGCCCGCATTGCGCAACTCCGCACCGTGAGTTTCCACCCGCGCGTTGTTAGCCCCGAGTACGGCTCCTCACGCAGATTTTCCATAAGGTATAAGCGCCCTCTTTTTGTTTTCCCGCCCGGCTTGCATACTTGCAGAGCAGGGTCCAGAGGCCCCTAAAAATCGGAGGAGTCTTCTACCGATGAAATTTATTTCCGTGGTGGGATTGTCGCTTGCCGCCACTGCGCTTCCCGCAGTTTTGAGCGCCGCTGCGATTACGTACAGCACGACCGGGATTTTCAGCACGACCGGGACAGACATGCTGCCGATCGGCACCGGGAATCTGGTTTTCGATGGGCTGGTGTCTAATACGGTGAATGCGCCAAGTAACATCAGCTTCGGGACATTCGATGCCTCGGGTACCGGCGCCGGGCCGATCTCCAGCGGCGAAACATTCATTCTGACGATCACCCAGGTTTCGCCCACGAGCGGCACCGCGGCGGCGAGCGCGACGCTTTCCGGCTCCATAGACCCCAGCAGCAGCAGCGTGTTGCTTTCGTTCAACAACACCAGCTTCAACATTGGGGGCACGGACTACACGATCGCCCAGCCTGCCGGCGGCTATCCGATCGTGCCGGCCAGCAGCAACAAGGGCCTGGTCACGATCGAGGGCACGGCCGCGGTCCCGGAACCGGGTACATATTTGGGGATCGGTTCCGGCCTGGCCTTAATGGCGATCGGTTCGCGGCGCCGTAGAACGCGCGCTTAGGAGAGAAGCCTTTTTCGTGAAACGCATTCGGCCTCCGCGAAATGGGAGAGCGTCGTACTCCGCATCGCAGAGGCCGGGTGGCAGGTTCTACTTGCCCGGATTCAGGCCGCCTTTGATGTGTCCTTCGAGGAAATCCTTATTGTTCTCCTCGCAGGAATACTCCATGATTTGCCAATCGGGGCGCAGGGTGAATATACGGGTGTTCTTCCAGGGGTGAGTGAAGGTCTTGGGGTCGTCTATGGTCACTTCGTATTTGATGTGGCCGAGATCGGGACGCTGGAAGCGCTCGATGATGTGGAGTTGATCGCTGTGTGGATGGCCGATCGTATCGAGCCGGGTCTTGCCGTTGAAGTTCACCGTGTCCACCACGAGCGTATCGCCTTCCCAATGGCCAACCGAATCGCCGAACCAGGTGGGTTCGATATCGCGGTGCTTGCGGCCATCGAGCGGAAATACCTTGAACCAGGTGTTCTGCTCGTAGAGTAAGGCCAGATACTCGTTGCTCTGCATGATCTGGATCGGGTCCGGGGAGTTCATCGAGCGCATGAGACCGAACGGCAGGCAACTGCCCGTATAATCGCCCTTGGCAGGGTCGTAGGCCTCCCATTGCTGCTTGCCCCATTCGGTGAAGGGAAGCAGTTTATGAGGAGGCACGATGGCGCCATTGCGCCCCTTCTGGCCTTCTGTTTTCGGATCGTTGGGCAGAGATGGGTCGGCCACCTGAGTTTTGCCGTCAGCGGAAGTGACGGTCATATCGGGAACGTACGGCCGCTGCCACAGGCCGCTGAAATCCGGCTTGCCGTTCAGTTTAGGGGCGGGCCCTTCCGGCGGCTTCGGGGCTGGCTGCGAAAAAGCAGGCAGCGCTCCCAACAGGAGCGCCGCCGCGGTAAAACGAATTCTCATTTTGATCTCCCAGGATTAGCAAAAGCGCCAGAGCTATTGAGCGCCAGCGGCGCGGCGCGCGTTCGGCCCTCCGTCATCGGCGGAACCGGCAAAGACGCTCCGCCCATCCGGCAGTTTCACGGACCGCGAATTGATCGTGTTGGTCCCGTCCTTGGCCCGGAAACCTTCCACAGTCACCTGATCGCCGATTTTCAGAGCGTTCTTGGTCCAGCCGTTGCGGGTCAGCGAGTTCGGGGGGCCGCCTTCGCATTGCCAGTGGGTCACACTGCCGTTATCGTCCTTCACATCGAGGTAAACCCAAATGTGGGGATTCATCCAATCGATTTTGGTCACCGTGCCCTTCAGAGTGACCGGTTTGTTGCCGTCGTATTCGGCGGCAAACGAGTGGTGAGCCATGGCGGGCGCCGCCGTGAGCAGCAAACCCAGCCCCGCAACCATCAAACCGAAATTGGCTTTCATGAAACGCCTCCTATAGACTGCCGCCTGCTACTGCTGCGGTCCGCCCTCCGAGGGAGCCGAACCGGCAAACACCTTGCGCCCATCCGCCAGCGTGACGCGCCGCGCGTTGGCCAGCGTGGAACCATCTTTGGCCATGTAGCCCTCAACGGTGACCTGATCGCCTACCTTGAGCGAATCGCGCTGCCACCCCTGGCGCTTCAAAACGTTCGGGCTGCCCAACTCGAAATTCCAGTTCTTTACCGCGCCGCTCTCGTCTTTGGCATCCACATAGAAACGGGCGTGCGGGTTCATCCACTCCACCTTCGTTACGATGCCCTGGACCTTGACCGGTTTATTGGCGTCGTACTCGGCCTCGAAAGAGTGGTGCGCAAAGATCGGAGCGGAAACCAGCAAACCCACACCCGCCACCAGAACGCTCAGTTTCGTTCTCATCTATTGAAATAACCTCCTGTTCCGCGCCCTTTGGGCCAGCGGATCAAAACTCGAATTCCGGCACTCCCAGCTCGCCGGCAGATTTGCGGGAATCGCCTGTTATCAGGCGAAATCCGTACGGGCATGGTTACACTTTACGGTTATGAGTGCGCACACACCCGGCGCGTCGATTACGGATTACGAATATCAATTACGCCTCCGGATGTCAAGTTGCGGAGGGAGCGGGTGAAGGTCAAATATATTACAATGCCGCCTTCGCTTGGGCCGCGCGCCGGCGCGGTGCATTGCGCCGGGTTGTGCTTTGCCCAACACGCTGGAAGCCAAAATGCATGATGACCACCACGGATCAGTATGCCAGAGGAATCACGCACCGATGTGCGTACTCCGCCCAGCAAGCCGGAAGCCGCCCCACCGCGGCCCAACGGGCATCGGGAGGAGCAAGGCAAACCGGCTCAGAAGGCGGCGAAACGCCCCTTGCGGCGCCGGGTGGCGCGTTTTCCGCGCCGCCATCCGGTGGGGTTCCTCATCCTGCTGATTGCCATCATCGGCTTAATCATCGGCGCGTATCTGCTTTTGCGCTATCTAGCGTCATATGAATCGACCGACGATGCTTATGTTGCCGGTCATTTGAATCCGGCCAGCGCGCGCATCAGCGGTACGGTGATCGGAGTGTACACCGAAAATAACCGCAGCGTCGTACAGAATCAAACGCTGGTGGATCTGGACCCGCGCGACTTTCAGGTTGCGGTGGAACAGGCGCGCGCCAATCTGGCGCAAGCCGAGGGCGCGTTAGCCGCGACCAACCCCAATGTTCCTATTACGGTGACGGAGAACATCACCGCGCTCGCCAATGCCAATGCGGAGGTGAGCGGCGCGCAGGCGGCGCTAGCGGCGGCGCAGCACGATTACGACACCGCCGTGGCGGAGCTCCGCCAAGCCGAGGCTAACAACATCCAGGCGCAGGCGGACGAGAGGCGATACGCGCAACTGGTGGCCAAGGACGAAGTTTCACGCCAATTATACGACCAGCGGCTGGCGGCGGCGCGAGCGCAAGCGGCCATGGTGGACGCGCGCAAAAGCGCAGCCCAATCGGCCCAGCGCGCAGTTGCCCAGCGCCAGGCCGCCCTCAACCAGGCGCGCAGCACGCTGAACCAGATCGAGAAGAATAACCCGCGGCAGATCGCAGTGCGACGCGCGGACATCAAGAGCCGGCAAGGAGCGGTCCAGGCCGCGCAGGCGCAACTCAATAACGCACTGCTGCAACTCAGCTACTGCAAGATCCTGGCGCCGGTGGCAGGCGTGGTGGGCGATAAGCGTGTGGAAGTGGGCCAGCACGTCATGCCCGGAGACCAGTTGCTGCTCATCACGCAGATTGAAGATCAGTGGGTGGAGGCCAATTTCAAGGAAACTCAGATTGCCCGGATGCGCCCGGGCCAGAACGTGACGATTCATATAGACGCGCTCGGGCTGGATTTCCAGGGTTATGCACAAAATATGCCGGGCGGAACCGGCGCCGTTTTTAGCCTTCTGCCTCCGCAAAATGCCACGGGTAATTTCGTAAAAGTTGTGCAGCGGCTGCCAATGCGTATCCGCTTCAAGCGGGGACAGGCGGGGCTCGAACGCTTGCGGCCGGGAATGTCGGCCGAGGCAAAGGTCTGGGTGCAATAGCCGGTGGCGCAGGAAAGGCAAGTCAATCCCTGGGTGATAGCCGCTTCGGTGGTGATACCGACGTTCATGGAGGTGATCGATACCTCGATTGCCTCCGTCGCTTTGCCGCACATTGCCGGCAGCCTGGCGGCAACCGCGAACGAAGCTACTTGGGTGCTCACCAGTTACCTGGCTGCGAACGCGGTGGTGCTCCCGGCCAGCGGGTGGTTCGCATTGCGCTTTGGGCGCAAGCGGTTCCTGTTGACCTGCATCGTGCTGTTCACCATAGCGTCCTTTTTCTGCGGAATCTCCGCCAGCCTGGGCATGATCGTGATTGCGCGCGCGATTCAAGGCGCGGCGGGCGGCGCTTTGCAACCGCTCTCGCAGGCGATTCTGCTGGAGAGTTTTCCGCCGGAAAAGCGCGGCCAAGCCATGGCGGTATTCGGACTCGGGGTGGTGGTGGCGCCGATTCTCGGCCCCACCATGGGCGGCTGGATCACCGATAATTACAGTTGGCGCTGGGCGTTCTACATCAATATTCCGATTGGCTTGCTGGCGGTGGGGATGATCTGCCGCTTTATTACCGACCCGGGCTATATTCGGAACGCTCGCGTGGGCCGTCTGGATAAAATCGGCCTCGGTCTGCTGGCAGCCGGACTGGGCACATTGCAAATCGTGCTCGACAAAGGCCAGGAGGACGATTGGTTCGGGGCCGTCTGGATCCGGTGGGCAGCAGTAGCGATCATCGTAGCGGTGGCGGCGTTCGTCATCCGGCAATTCCTGGCAAAAGCCCCGCTCGTGAATTTGCGCGTGTTTTCCAACCGCAACTTCACCTTCGGCTGCTTGCTCATGGCGCTGTTTGGGGGAGCGATTTATGGCATCGTGACGCTGCTGCCGCTGTTTTATCAGACGATACTGGGGTACACGGCGGGACTGGCGGGAATCGCGGTAGCGCCGCGCGGGCTCGGCGCGGTACTGATCATGCCGGTCGTGGGAGTGCTGTCGGGGAAAGTGGATGACCGCTGGCTGATCGCGTGCGGCTTCGCGCTGTTCGGTTGGACCAGTATGCTGTTCGGAAATCTTACGCTGGATATCGGGCAATGGTCATTGGTATGGCCGATTATTCTGAGCGGAGTGGCCTCCGGAATGGTGTTCGTGCCCCTCACCGCCGTCACTATGGGCACGCTGAGCAACAAGCAGATGGGCAACGCCACGGGTCTTTTCAATTTAGTGCGCAATCTCGGGGGCAGCATCGGCATTTCGGTCGTGAACACGGTGGTGGTGCGTCACCAGCAGATCCGGCACAACGAACTGATCCAGTTCATCACACCGGCCGCGCCGTCTTTCCGGCAGTTTCTGGCGGAGGCGACCAACCTGGCGCGCATGCGCGGCAACGCAGGGATTGCCATGCAACAAGCCCTCGCCATGATTAGCCAGTTGGTCGAGCAACAGGCCGCTACTCTCTCCTATATAGATGTCTTCCGGTACCTCGGGCTGATGAGCTTTCTCTGCATTCCGCTGGTGTTTCTACTCAAGAAAGCCGCGCGGCGCGGGGCGATGGGGGCGCACTGAGCAGCCGCCAGAACGAACCGCACAACCGCTTTTAACGGTCGCGGCTCGGGAGCCGTCCCGTGGTATGCTGCCGTTTCATGCCTGAGTACTCGATTGGCGTCGATCTGGGCGGCACCAATCTGCGCATCGCCGCGCTGAACCGCACCGGAACCATGCTGGAACGGATCGCGGAGACTCACTTTTCAGCAGGGCGGGAGACGCTGATGGAAGAAATGGTGCGCAGCATTTCGCGCCTGCGCGACAAGCACGGAGCGAGCGGCCTGGCGGGGATTGGCGTGGGCGTGCCCGGGTTCATCGTGTTTCGCGAAGGCGTGGTGCGCAACTCGAACAACCTGGCGTTCCTCGAAAATTTCCCGATCCGCGACGAATTGGAGCGGCGCCTGGGCTCGCCGGTGATTCTGGAAAACGACGCTAACGCGGCCGCGCTGGGAGAAAAATGGCTGGGAGCCGGAAAGACGGTGGACGACCTGGTGCTGCTCACTTTGGGGACCGGGATTGGCGGGGGCATTATCAGCGGCGGGCGAGTGATTCGCGGTTTTCTGGGCATGGGCGGGGAACTGGGGCACCTGGTGGTGGTGCCGAACGGTAATCCGTGCGGGTGCGGGAGCCAGGGATGCGTGGAAAAACAGGCGTCCGCCACCGCGGTCACGGCTATGGCGCGGATGATGCAGTTGGGGGAAAATCTGAGCTCGGAGGAGGTGTTTCGCCTGGCGCACCGGGGCGACGATGTGGGCGCCAAGGCGCGGGAAATCTGGCGCGTGATGGGCGAAAGCGTGGGGGCGGTTCTGGCCTCCCTGGTGAACATTTTCAATTTCCCGCTATACCTGGTGGGCGGCGGCGTAATGGCCGCCTGGGAACTGTTCGCCCCGGCTATGATGCGCGCGGTGGAGCAGCGCTCGGCCACGTACCGGCTGAGCGGCGGCTTGACGCGCATTGAACGCGCGATGCTGGGGCACGATGCGGGCATCTATGGCGCGGCCTATTTGCCGTGGATCGAGCGGCGGACAACGACGCATGCCTGAAGCCCCGGCGCGATCTTTCCGGGCCGTGCTCGAACCGGACAATACCCGCCTGAACTGGACTATAGTGCGCATTCCGTTGGATGCGGCGCGCCTGTGGGGCGCGCGCGGCCAATTGCGCGTGAAGGGCGAAATCAACGGTTTCGCATTTCGAACATCCCTGTTTTCGGATGGGCGTGGCGGGCCCTACCTGCTGGTGAACCGGCAAATGCAGAAGGGCGGACACGCCAGCATGGGGACGACCGCGCGGCACCGGATCGAGCCCGATCGGGCGAAACGGGAGAGCGCCGCGCCATGCAGCTTGCCGAGCGGCTGCTGGCCACCATGGAAGCCGAGGAGGACCTGCCTCCGGCGCCGCGGTTGGCATTCGAGCGAAATCAGGCAGCCAGGGAGGGATGGAAGCGGATGTCGCCGCCCCGCCGGCGGAATCACTATGGCTGGGATACCGAAGGCCGGATGACCACCCTGAATTACCCCGGCAACACGAACGACCTCACCTACACGTATGATTCCATGGGCAATCAGAACGGTTTCACGGATTCGATCACGGGACTTTCGGCCACGGCCACCTACGGGACAGCCGGAGAAATGGACTCGCTCGGCACCCATCCGAGTGAAACTAACGGATACCCCATTCCAGCTATCAGCGAAACCTTCCAGTACAACAATCTTTGGCAGTTGACCCAGGTCACCGGCTCTTTCTGGAACGGGAACAGCCTTTCCGGCGTTTCCCTCCAGTATGTGTACCCGGCCGGCCAGAACAATGGGCGCGTGAGCCAGGTGGTTGGCGGGGGGCTGAATCAGACAATTACTTACCAATACGACAGCCTGAATCGCCTCTCGACCGCAGCAGCAACCAATGGCGCTTGGGGGCAATCCTATAAATACGATGGCTTTGGCAACCTGTTGGCCAAGACCATCACTGCCGGTTCGGGCATGCAGTTCAGCGCCTCGTACAATCCGGCTACCAACCAGAGCTCCAGCTATTTCTACGACGCGAATGGCAATACCCTGAATGGGCCCTTCGGTCAATATGTCTATGACATGGAGAACCGGATCGTGAATGCCTACAATTCCGCCGCGGGGTATACATACGGCTACGACCCGCAAAACAAGCGGGTGATGGTGCAGACCGGTGAGGGCAGCTTCCCTACCGCGACGTACGTTTCCACGTTTACGTTTTATGGGATCGACGGGCGGCCACTGACGACGTTCGCCATCAATTCGCCGGGGAGCTGCCCCGTCCAGAACGGGAATTACTGTACGACGGGGCCAAATCAAGGGTACCTCTACCTGGCGGGCAAACTGCTAGGACAGCCGGATGGAACGCCGATGCTGGCCGACCGGCTGGAGTCGCAGCAGTACGGGGGCGTGGCGTATTATCCTTGGGGAGAGCCGATGGGATCCCCGGCGCCAACGGGAGATGTAGAGTTCGCGACCTACGTGCGCGACGCAGTAGGGCAGGATTATGCCGACCAACGCTACTACAATTCCAATGCGGGGAGGTTCTATACGCCGGACCCGGCATGGAGGAGAGCGATCAACCCGAGGAATCCGATCACCTGGAACAGGTATGTCTACGCCAACGATGACCCGGCGAATCGTAACGACCCCAGCGGTTTGACGGATGTCGTGATCGCAGGTATCACAAATGCGCCTGGCGATGGTTCGATTGACGCATTTGCCACACAGATTGGCGCGATCGAGGCGTTTCCTTACGCCGGCGGAAGCACGTTCGGTGGTATTCTCGCAGTCGCAGGACTCACATTACAGCAGGCGGCACAGGCGTATACGGTCGCGGACGCCATCGAGGCGGCAGCCGCTGATTCAAACGGTCCTATCAACATCTTTGCGTTTAGTGGCGGAGCGGCTGCCTTCGTGAACGCGCTGCCCTTACTGCCAGCCTCAATAGTCAGCCGAATCGGCAACGTCGCGTATGCCTCCCCTGGCTACGCAGGTGCACTCCCCACGGTCAACGGGGACCCACCGACCGTTGTTTACGGCAACGGTCCAATTGATTCCGCTGTGACGGCGTTCTTCACTGCACCTCCCGGAACGAATTTCGTCCAGACGAACTGTGTAGGGCACAATGCAAGCTGCGAGTTCAGCGCCGTGGCGTATTTGGCTGGTACTCCTTGCAATCAATGCAGCGCTTTCTCGGCGCCGAATCTCGGCGCAATCCAGCAGGCACTAGCTGCGGCTCAAGCTTTAGCCTACGCCGCCGTGTGGGGGCCCGGTCCCCAGTCGACTTTTAACTTTTTAGACTACTTCAGTCTCATATTTCCTTCTATCGAGCAGGTCAGCTCCACGATCAACTACAACGTCCCCTAAGAGCGGGCGGCGGGATGTCGAAAATTATGTTTGGGGATAACGCGGATTCATCTGGGACGTCGGTTCTGTTGGTTATCCTCCAACTTTTTTTCGCGCCTCTTGGATGCATAGCTTTCGGAATGCTGATCGGCGAGCTTTTCACCGAGTTCCTCCGTGTTGTAACGAGGGATCGCAGGGCGGAGGTAGCGCTGGGTTATCTAGTTTTCTTGATCGTGGGTTTCTCGCTCGGTTACTTAGTGCAAACGGCCGTCCCGCGCGCACGTCAATCCGGCGGTCTGTGGGTGTGGGTAGTGCCGTGTTGCATCCTGGGTTGGGGCGTGCTGGACCAGTCGCGGGCTCCCGGTACCGTGATTGGTACGTATTTCGTCTTCTCTCCGGGGGACGAAGGCCTGGGAGTAGCCTTGATCACATGGCCGGCGGTGGCGACGTGCCTTTACGCGTTCGGAGCCGTGCTCGCCAGCCGTCCGGCGACGACGGCGGTCGGGATAAAAGTTCGTAGCGCCGTTCAACGGTGTCCACTCACAAAATTTTGTAGGACATTGTGACTGTACACTACGCCGACCGGAGGTACTACAGTTCGAGTGCGGGGAGGTTCTATACGCCGGACCCGGCAGGAGTGCGTGCGGTGGACCTTAAAAACCCGACAAGTTGGAACCGCTATATATACGGCCTCGATGACCCTATCAACCATGCTGATCCTACGGGCCTCTGCACAATAGCAGGTGTCATTTACCCTGATGGCCAGTCCCCTTGCCCCGACGTCACCAGCGTAACTGTGTCTGGAGACGATACAGATCCTGTCTACCCACCCAGCTTGAACCAAGCGTCCCTATTTATAACACCTCCCGTTATTGAAGCCCAGATCATCGCTAACGCCTTGGATGCCGCCGAAGCCGCAAAGCTTCGATCTCAGGTAATCGCAGGTATGAACGATTGTGATGCACTTGCGGACTATGCGGACTACAATTCAGGGAAATCCATGAGCGCCTTTTTCAATTCGTTCGGCATCCTGACGCCGGCACAATTCGGTACCGATCTTGCGGGAATCGCCACGAGCAACAGCCCAACCCTACTTAATGTCGGCCAACCAAGTGGGTATCAGGTGCAATACCAAAATGTACCCCCAGATTCCCCAACGTCCAATGGAGATCAGGGACACCACTTTGCAGCCTTCTTCCAGTTGGGATATCAGTGGAGTTCCTTCCCGTCCTGGTTTGGAACCGTGGCTTCAAACATCTTTGAAGTGGGAGAGTCGCTTGTCAACCTTGTAAAAAACGGTTCCTTTACTCTCAACACTGGCGACATCAACCTCGGTGCTGAAGCTGCTGGCCTGGGTTGGGCTGTGGCCAAAGGGATAATTCCCCAGCAGGCTGTAGGGAATTGGATTAGGAACAATCTCTGTGCACACTGAATTTAGAACTCTGGTCTGCATTCTCGCCCTGCTGACACTCTCATCATGCGTTTCCAGCCCCGATTTGACTCCCGAGCGGGCGGCAGAGATTATACAGGCTACTGATGCGTTTGCGGATCGGACTACTTGTCAGCGCGGGGTAGTCGCCAGAAGGGTTGTGACGAGCGTGACCGCTACCCGTCGCGGTGCTGATTCTCTAGCCAATTGTTGCTATGACGCCGTGTTCTCATGGCGCTGGGTGCCGGATCAGACGGGTGCCCGATGCCCCTCACCTGACGTAAGGACCAGCCACGCAGAGTTTAGGTTTGTTGACGGGAACTGGGTTTTATTTGACTTCACCAGTGGCGATCCCCTTAACGACAGGCTGATTTCCGTTACCAACGAGATGAGATAGTGGTCGCTGACCTCTCGAAACAGTACGTTGTGCCTGCGGACTGGATACTGAGTTGGGCTGCAGAAGAGACCAACTACTGTCAGCAGTTTAGAAGCCCAACGGCAAAGTAATTTCTATAACGAGACAGTCACACCCAATAATTCAATCGGCGGGTGGTTGTGTGCGACTCCGTGTCCGAAGCCACTGCGTTCACTGATTGTTACGTCCCACCGGTTTTCTTCCCCCTTTTTCAAGGGCTCTTGACACTCCGCTCGGCTCGGTCGGATCTCTTCTCCCGGCTGGAGTTTGCTACCGGGCGCTCTGGCGCTTACGCGGACTGGGCTTGCACCCGCTGGAACAACGCGTCTTTCAGGACGCACCATGATCCAATTGCCTCATTGCAGCTTTTGGATTTCCCCCGCATCTTCTCGGATTTCCAGCTCCGTGCCGAAAGGTTTGGACAGCTCCGCCAGGCGCTGCAGAATGTACCCTGCGCGCGCGCCGGTCGCGGGCGAGGGCAGGCCTCTTGTCTGCAGAAATTGATTATTGGCATACGGGTCGTGGATATCTGGTTGGCCTTCGCCCGCGTAGTTCAGGACCACCGGCCGCAGCTCGATCGATTGCAGCTTTCTCCCCTGAAATTGCACGTAGGCGACGGCGCTCTCCCAGCTCATCGGCTTGTCGATGTAGTTCAGCGTGGGCGGCACGTTGTATGGGAAATTGCCCAGGTCGTAGAAAATGGGCTTGCCGCGGTAAATCTTCACTCCGTGCAGCAGGGGCGCGCCATGCAGCACAACGAGGTCGGCGCCGACTGTGACCGATCCGGCCGGTAATTGGAAGACCTACACAAAGGATGTGTTCGGCAATCTCACGATAGTGACGGAACCAAACCCGAACTCCGCGCCGCCGGCCTACTCGACATGCGCCGGGGGCGCGGCCACGAGCAACTACGTATCGTGCTACACTTACAATGGCGTCGGCCAACTTACGAACGTGGAACTCGACCGCGATGGCAAGAGCCAGACACGCACTTTCCAGTGGGGCGGCAAGAATTTGCTCAGCGCCACGAACCCGGAAAACGGCACCACATCCTACACCTACGATCCCGCAGGCCGCGTGCTGACCCGAATTGACGCGAAGAGCCAAGTGACATCCTACGCCTACGATACCTATGGCCGTTTGACCTCGGTGGAGCACTTCGCCCCCGGCAATTACCCCGGCAACCCCGATCCGGTCCAAAAAGTCACCTTTTACTACGATTCCTACAACGGCATGGTTAATAACACTTGGGGAAGGCTGGCCGCCGTACAATTCGGAAACGACTGTCCCGGAGATACGGCACTCGACGTTCTTTACCTTTACACGTATGGGTACAGTGCCGCCGGAAGAGTCACCAACCAGGGAATGCAGGTGAGCGTGAACCAGTCGGCCAATGGAAATTATACGTGCGCTCCCTACACGGTCAGCCAGACGGCATCCTTTTATTTATCGCGATCCGGCAGCGCAGGGCCGGCGAGCGCGGAAGGCTGTGGCCGACGCATTGGAGATCGCTGAAAAAAGAGGCGCGGCTTCCGCGGGCGGCTCGTGGGCGGACGGCTCATCGGCGGCGGCTTCGTCGCGAAGGCTTTATGATAGGGGCAGGAGCTAGAATCGAGCGCCATGGCCGCCAGACTGGAAGCCTCGCCACCTGCGCGGGAGATCCTCGATTTACGCCAACTCAGCGCGCGCGATCTCGAACCGTTGCTCGAAGAGGAAACCGCCGTCTGGCGGGAAGAACTGGATTGGGACTTTGAAAAATCGGCGGACCTGGTGCGCCGCTTCGTGGACTTGCGCGCGCTGAACGGCTGCGCGCTGATTGAGCGGGGCGTGGTGACCGGCTACGTCTACTATGTGCTGGAGGAAAACAAGGGGCTGATTGGAGATCTGTATGTGCGGCAAGCCGCGCGCACGCCCGCCCGCGAGGACTGGCTGCTCGAAGCGGCCCTGGACCAGATCGCGGCATTGCCCCAGCCGGTCCGCATCGAGTGCCAATTGATGATGCTCGGTCCGGGGCACGATCAGGGGGCCCCCTACGCCGCCTGGCGCTCCTCCTTCGAGCGCAATTTCATGCGCATCGATCTGCGGAAAGCGGCCCTCGGAGCCGGCCGCCCGCGGCGCCCTATTCACATCGAACGCTGGGCGGACCATTACCAGGATGCGGCGGCGCAACTGATCGCGGAGGCATACCGGGGCCACATCGATAGCCGCATTAACGACCAGTACCGCAGCGCCGCCGGAGCACGGCGTTTCCTTTATAACATCGTGCAGTACCCAGGCTGCGGCGCCTTCCACCGGCCCGCCTCCTTTGCCGCCTTTGAAGCGGACAGCGGATATTTATGCGGCATCTCATTGGCGAGCCTGGTCGCGGCCGATTGCGGCCACATCACGCAACTCTGCGTTTCGGATGCGGTGCGCGGGGCCGGCGCCGGTTACGAACTGCTGCGGCGCTCGCTGACCGTTCTGCGCTCGGCCGGCTGTTCTTTCGCGAGCCTGACGGTAACCGCCGCGAACCGCAGCGCCGTGGCGCTCTACGAACGGGTAGGCTTCGAAACAACGCGCCGTTTCCCGGCTTTCGTATGGGAAGGGTTGGGCGGCGCAAAGCCGCGGGCGGTGCTGTAGGGAGCAGAGAACGCCGCGAAGGTGATATTTGCCCTGGGGCTTTCTCCGCGCCTCGGCGGTGAATCGCTGCTTGATTGCCGAATTTTCATAATTCCCCCCTTGCGGCTTCCCACGGCATTGCGCCATATTGAAAACAGGCGCAAAACAAGGCCGTGTAGAGCGTAGTTCCACATCGAAGCCGGAAGCCCTCTCTCCCCACGAGCTTCCTGTTGTGCGCCGGGGCGCCGCGGATGCTCGACAATTTCCTCTACTTCACGGAACTGGTGTCGCTGCCCGTTAATGACGTCAGGGGCCGCCGCCTGGGGCGGGTGAAAGACGCGGCGGTGGTGCCGGTGATCCATTCCGCCCGCATCGATCGCTACCTGGTGGGCGGCGAAGATGCATGGTTAACCGTGCGTCACGATCAAATCCGCTCCATCACACTGGGCGGCATCGATCTGTTGGACGAAAAGCTCACTCCGTACCACGACGACGAATACATGCTGCGGCTGGGGCGGGACCTGCTCGATCAGCAGATTATCGACGTGACCGGGCGCAAAGTAGTACGCGTCAACGACATTACTTTGGAACTGCGGCCGGAGAACGGCGGGCTAAGCCTGGTGGTGGCGGAGGTGGATGTGGGCCTGCGCAGCATTCTCCGCCGGCTTTTTCAGGGCGCGCTGCCGCGCCACTGGATTCGCCGGCTGCAACAGCCTATTCCGCCGAACTCGATCCGCTGGGAGTTCTGCAACGTGGTGGAGCCGGACCCGCTGCGGCGCCTGCGGCTGAACATCTCCTACCGTAAGCTGGAAAGCATTCACCCGGCGGACCTGGCGGATATCGTCGAGGACCTGGGTCCGGCCGAGCGGGAAGCGATTTTCGAAACCATCGATAGCGAAGTAGCCGCCGAGGCGCTCTCGGAAGTCGATCCCAAAATGCAGGCACACATTCTGGAATCGCTCGAACCGGAAAAGGCCGCCGAAATCGTGGAAGAAATGGCTCCCGACGAAGCCGCGGACGCGCTTTCGGAGCTGGGAGAAGAGACTTCGGAAGAGATCCTGGAGGAGATGGAGTCTGAAGAGAAATCGGAAGTGGAGGAGCTTTTGGAATTCGCCGAAGATACCGCGGGGGGCCTGATGAACACGGAGTATGTCTCTTTAGGGGAAACGGCCAGCGTATCCGACGCGCTTTCCGCTTTGCAGGAAAATGCGGAGCTGCTTGAAAGCCTGAACGTGGTTTTCCTGGTGGACGCGCAGGAGCGGCTAGTGGCTTCAGTGCCTCTGGCGCGCCTATTCACCGCGGCCGCGCAAACGCCCCTCCGCGATCTGGCCTCCGAAACGCTTTTCCAGGTGGCGGTGGATGAACGCCAGGACCGGGTTATCGAACTCTTCGATAAATACAACCTTTTGACTCTTCCGGTGGTGGATAAGAACGGCAAGCTGGCCGGCGTGGTGACGGCCGACGATGTGATTTCGGTATTGCGGGAGAAATAACGCCGGAAAAGTGACCGCATGCGGAAATTCATCAGCCGCTTTCATTACCACATCGCCGTGTTCTTCGCGGTCGTTGGGCCGGGCTTCATCACCGCCGTGGTGGACAACGATTCCGGCGGCATCTATACCTACTCGGCGGCGGGCGCGCGCTTCGGCTACCTGCCGTTGTGGACGCTTCTTCCGATCACCATCGCGCTGATCATCACGCAGGAGATGTGTTCGCGCATGGGCGCGGTGACGGGCAAAGGCCTTTCCGATCTGATCCGCGAAGAGTTCGGCCTGCGCATCACGTTCCTGACGATGGCGCTGCTGGTGCTCACGAACCTGACTAACGTGATGGCGGAATTTGCCGGGGTGGCCAGTTCGCTCGAACTGTTCCATGTGAGCCGCTATATTTCGGTTCCGCTGGCCGCGGTGGCGGTCTGGTTCCTGGTGGTGAAGGGAAACTACCAGAGCGTGGAAAAAATATTTCTGTTCGCCTGCGTGCTCTACTTGACGTACGTGATTTCCGGTTTTCTGGTAAAGCCGGACTGGAAAGAGGCGGCGATTTATAGCGTGCGGCCGGTGCTGCTGCTCGAACCGGCTTACATCTACATGCTGATCGGCATGGTGGGGACCACGATTGCCCCGTGGATGCAGTTCTATCTGCAGGCCGCGGTGGTGGAAAAAGGAATCACCGCCAAGGAGTACGCCGAGTCGCGCATCGAGGTGATTGTGGGCTGCTTCATGACAGCGGTGATTGCATTCTTTATCATTGTCGCGTGCGCGGGCGCTATTTACAGCGTGATGCCGCGCGATCTGGATAGCGCCGCCGAAGCCGCGCTGGCGCTGAAACCCTTTGGAGAGTATGCCTTTCTGTTGTTCGCGGCGGGCTTGCTGAACGCTTCGATATTCGCCGCTTCGATCCTGCCTCTTTCGACCGCCTACACGGTTTGCGAGGGCCTTGGTTTTGAAGCCGGGGTGAACCGGCGGATGCGCGAGGCGCCCATCTTCTATGCGCTGTATACACTGCTGATCGCCGCGGGGGCGGGCGTGGTGCTGATTCCGCGTTTCGATCTGGTGCGCATGACCATCCTTTCGCAGGTGCTCAACGGGATGCTGCTGCCGTTCGTGCTCATCCCGATGGTGCTGCTGATCAACAAGCGCGACCTGATGGGGGAATGGGTGAACCCGCGATGGTTCAACCTGGTTTCGTGGATCACGGTGGTGGTGATGATTGGCTTGACGCTGGCTTATGCCGGGATCACGCTGCGCGGCGTGCACTAAGGAGTGGGTGAACCGAATGGAATGGCTTCCGCTGTGAAGCCTTGCTTCAACTCCGTCCGATTGGCCGCGAGCGTAAGCGCGCGGATCGTATCCGTCCCGAGCAAAGGCACCGCGTGTTCGATGGTCTTAATGCGGCTCGCAAAGCGGTACGCCGGAGAATTCGCGTGCCGCAGGATGGCCGCTGATAGCTCCGGATTCGCGCGCAGGACCCGCGCCAGATCGGCCGCGCCTTTCTCCTCATCGGCCGTAGCACGCAAAATCCTTAAGGCATCTTCGGGCGGCATAGGGATTTTCTCGAATTCCCTTACGTGCATCACAAAAATCTTATCGGCCCTTCTCGAGGGGAATTTAAGGGTACTGTCGTATTTGCCGGGTTTGCAGGGGCGGGATGCGACTCGATGGTGCTTGGGCCTCTAGCGTCCCATCGCCTTTTTCAATTGCCGGATCAGGTGGTCCGGTGATTTAGGCGTGCCACCGTGCTTGAGATCCAGAAACGTCGCGCGCCGGTTGTTAGCGGCCGCGGGGCCGCGACGGTGATGAGCGGCGGCTGGTGGTTTGGGACCGGCCGCGAAGCCGGCCCCGCTGGATTTACACTTCGCCGTGCGTGCGCCAGCCCGCGGCGTACTCTTCGCGAACCGTCTTCGAGTAGGGCACCGGGCTGACTACGGCGCGGATCTCGATCTGTTTGTGGCGCTCCACCGTGGTCTTCTTCGTTCCGCCGCCGGGCTCGCCCCAAACGAGAGTCACTTCGGTGCCGACCTTGACATCGGGCTCCACGATGCCCAGCGACAGCATGGAACGCTCGTTGTAGCTGTAGCCGCTGAACATGGAAAGGCCGGCGAGTTTGCCGCGGATCAGCAGCTTGTCGTAGGAAGCGGAGGAGTAATTGGAGAGCGGCAGGTCGATGTACTTGTAGGGATCGCCCTGCTCGAAAAGCGAGGCGAACACTTTCAGCACATCCTCGGAATTCCACGCCAGCGTGACTTTCTTGCGGTGCGGCTTTTGGGCCATTTTTTCCATGGCTTCGCGGCCGATGAAATCGTGGTCGAATTTTACAAACGGCCCGTAGCCCATTTCATAGGGAGTGACGTAATAGTCTTCGATATTGGAGGAATCGAAACTGCCGCCGATCGAGCCGGTGCCCTCGTAACCGTTAGCGGGAAGCCATTGGCGGTAGGCCTTCATCTTTGCGCCCGAATAAACGGCGGGCAGAGGCGAGGGGATCCAACCGGATTCGAGCGTGTTGGTGGCGTAGGCGCGCGCGCCCACCTGAACCAGGCCGAATTCCTTGCCGGCTTCGACGATCGCGGCGCGGATTTCCTCGCGTTCTTCGTAAGGTCCCCAAATTTCCAGCCCCGGCGCGCCGGCCATGCCGTGGCGCAGGGCCCGCACCTTGCGGCCGGCCAGGTTAATGTAGCCCATATCGAAGAACTTGATCTCGGGAATGGGGCCACCGTTCAGCTTTTCGAGAAGTTTCCAGGCATTCGGCCCCTGCACCTGAAAGCGCCAGCAGGTGCGGACGACGGGCTTGCCGCCGGGATTCGAAGGCGAGCGATCGTCCTGCGTGGTCTTCACGTTGAACCCGCCGGTCTGGGCATGGAACTGAATCCAACTGACGGCCGGCGCGCGGCCCACGAATACGACGCGGTTCGGTTCGAGGTGGAAGAGGATGCCATCGCCGATAATGAAGCCGTCGTAGCTGCAGGGAGCGAGCTGCTTCGCCCGGTCTACGGGGAACTTGGCGAAGCTGTTGAAGCCCAGGTAGCTGACCAGCTTGACGGCGTCCGGACCTTCGATATAGAGATTCGCCATATGATGCGACTGGTCGAACAGTACGCAGGAATCGCGCCAGGCGCGCTGCTCGTCGCGCCAGTTGCTGTATTCGGCGGGAACCACCGGATACACGTAGGCTCCGATCTGCGAATTCCGCAGCAGATCCACCGGATTACCGACGCGTTCTAAAAGAGCCTCCAAACTTTGGGGACTCGCGATTGGGGAACTCATATTCTCTAGTTACTCCTCCTCTTGGCGAAACCGATCTAGATCGATGAACAACTTACGGGCGACACGCAGCCAGCGGATTTATCAGCAGGCGTAGTCAGGAAACAGGCCGCCCGGTTTGGGGTTGAGATGCGGCGCGGCCAAGCCGGGAAGCGCCCCATTCCGGGCGTATTCCCTGCTCCGCTGTTGCCCTCAGAAGAGAATATCAGATAGTGGAGGGTAGCGGGGGCGGTTGCGGGGCGCGGGATGGTCAGTGGAAGGTAGAGGTGACAGGTAACTGGTGGGATTGGACGACGGAAGCGCGGCGGATACGGGCGAGCGACAGCAGGCTGTGGGAGAGCCCGCGCAGGGAATTTCCGCGGCCTGTATGATACTGGGATTTGGTAGTGGATTTCGAGTGCGTTGCCGATAATTTGCGCGAATCGTTCCGCGTGCTCGCCGAGAGCCGTAACCAGGGCGAGGTGCGCGAACTGCGGGGCGTCAGCATCGCTTCGGCCAATGTCACTTTTCAAATGTTCAACGCCGCTTTTCTTTCGACGCCTGTGCTTTCGGAAGCGGACCTGGAACAACGAATTCTCCTGGCCGCGACGCATTTCCGGCAGCGGGCGCGCCCGTGGGCCTACTGGGTTTGCGAGGATTGGCTGGAGGACCGGGCGCGGAAACGGGCCATGCGGCTCTTCGAGAGGCACGGGTTGCGCCACACGGTGAACCTGCCAGGAATGCTGGCGGAGCGGCTGCTGCCGCCCGTGAAGCCGCCGGCGCCGCTGGAGATCCGCCGCGTAGAAAACGGACCTGTGCGGGAGGCGTTCTGCGCCATTGGCTCACTGTGTTTCAATGTGCCCCTAGCCTGGTTTTCCGAGGTATTCGATGCCAAGCCGGTGTGGAATCGCTTCGTCGCTTATGTCGGCTACAGCGGCGGCGAACCGGTGACGAGCGCGGCGGTGGTGATGGGGGCGGGCGCCGCGGGCGTGTATAACGTGGCCACCCTTCCGAACCGGCAACGAAAAGGATATGGCGAAACCGTGGTGCGGCACGCGCTCGAAGAAGTCCGGCGCGAGTACGGCATCGAGCGCACTATCCTGCAATCCACCCCGGCGGGGTACCGTCTCTATGAGCGAATGGGCTATCGACCGGTGACGCGCGTGGCCGTGTATTCGAGCTAGGCTGCGCGATCGCCTGGCCGCTCACCGCTTTGGAAATAAGCGTATCGATCTGCCCGTCGCTCCCATGGCCGCGAGCGGGTGCACGCCCTGCCCCCGTGGCTGGTTTGATAAACTTCTTTCGCGGAGGGATTTTGCAAAAGAGCACTGTACTCGCCCTGCTCGCGCCTGCTCTCTCGCTGGCCGCCGGCTTGCCCGATTCCAGCCCTCGCGCCATCATCAATAAATACTGTGTCACTTGTCACAATCAGCGGCTAAAGACCGGCGGGCTATCGCTGGACCTGGTCGATCCCGCGAATGCGCCTGCGCAGGCCGAGACGTGGGAGAAGGCGATTCGCAAGTTGCAATCGCGCCTGATGCCGCCGGCAGGCATGCCGCGGCCGGACGAAGCCACCTATAACCTTCTGCTCACTTCGCTCGAATCCCAGCTCGATCGTGCCGCGCAAACCAATCCGCAGCCGGGCCGGCCCATTCTGCATCGGCTGAATCGCACGGAATACGGCAACGCGATTCGCGACCTGCTGGATCTCGAAATCGATGCTGCCTCCCTGCTTCCACCCGACGATTCCGCTTACGGCTTCGACAATATTTCCGACGCGCTGGGGGTCTCTCCGGCGCTCCAGGAACATTACCTCTCGGCGGCGCTGAAGATCGGCGCGCTGGCCGTGGGCGATCCGAATATCGCGCCGGGCAGCGAAACGTGGCGCATCCGCCAGGACCTTTCGCAGGACCATCACCTGGATGGGATGCCGCTCGGCACCGAAGGCGGCATTTCGGTGCGCTACAACTTCCCCCTGGATGGCGAATACAGTTTTCAGGCGAAGCTTTACCGCACCAACCTGAACATCATGCGCGGTCTCGAAACCCAGCGGCAGGTGGAGTTCGCCATTGACGGCCAACGCATTCTGCTGGCTACCCTGGGCGGCAAGGAGGAACTCGCCCATCTGTTCAAGGAACCGACGGAAACCGGCGATGCCGTGGATGCCCGGCTGCGCGTGCGCGTTCCCGTGAAAGCCGGTCCACACACGATTACCGCGGCATTCCTGGCGAACCAGGCGACGGAGCCGGACCGGCTGGAGCCTTACATCCGCAGTTCGGTGGATAATTTCGATTGGTCGGGCCATCCGCATTTGCAAGTGCTCACCGTGGCAGGCCCGTTTAATCCGACCGGACCGGGCGACACGCCCAGCCGCCGCCGCATCTTCGTGTGCCGCCCCGAAAGTCCAGCGGCGGAAACACCTTGCGCCCGCCGGATTGTGGCCACGCTGATCCGGCGCGCGTACCGCGAACCGGCTTCGGCGGCGGATATCGCGCGGGTGATGAAGTTCTACGAAACCGGCCGCCGGCAGGGGAGCTTCGATAGCGGCATTGAACTTGCCCTCGAGCGCATCCTGGCGAGCCCGAAGTTCCTCTTCCGCGCCGAACAGGATCCGGCGGGAGTGGCCCCGGGAGCGGTCTACGCGGTGAACGATCTGGAACTCGCTTCCCGCCTCTCTTTCTTTTTGTGGAGCAGCATTCCGGATGACGACCTGCTGCGCGCCGCTTCGCAAAACAGGCTTCATACGGCTGCCGAGTACGATCGCGAAGTGGCGCGCATGCTTTCCGATCCCCGCTCCGAAGCCCTTACCGCCAACTTCGCGGGCCAGTGGCTGCAACTGCGCAATGTGCCGAACGTGCAGCCCAATTCGGACGAGTTCCCCGATTTCGACGAAAATCTGCGCCGCGCCTTCCGCCGCGAGACCGAGCTGTTCTTCGACAGCATTGTCAAAGAGAACCGCAGCATTCTGGACCTGCTCACCGCCGATTACACCTTCGTCAACGAGCGGCTGGCGCGGCATTACGGCATCCCGAACATTTACGGCAGCAATTTCCGCCGCATCACGATTCACGACGACGCGCGCCGCGGCTTGCTGGGGCAAGGCAGCATCCTGGCGCTGACTTCGCACGCCACCCGCACTTCTCCGGTGGCGCGGGGCAAGTGGATTCTGGAGAACCTGCTGGGCACGCCGGTTCCGCCGCCACCGCCGGATGTGCCGCCGCTCAAGGAAAACGCCGAGGGCGAGCGGCCCCGCACTTTGCGCGAGCAGATGCTGGAGCACCGGGCCAATGCGGTGTGCGCGAGCTGTCATAAGGTAATGGACCCGATCGGATTCGCGCTCGAAAATTTCGACGCCGTGGGCGAGTGGCGATCGACCGATCACGGCGTGCCGATCGATGCCTCGGGCCAGCTCGCCGATGGGACGAAGATCGATGGCGTGGTGGGCCTGCGGAATGCCATCGTCGCGCGTCCGGAAGTCTTCGCGACAACGTTCACGGAGAAACTGCTTACCTATGCGCTTGGCCGCGGCCTGGATTATCGCGATATGCCGGCCGTGCGCGCCATTGTGCGCGGCGCGGCGCGCGACAATTACCGCTTTTCCGCATTCATCTCGGGCGTGGTGCACAGCGTTCCGTTCCGCATGCGGATGGCGGCCGGCGCTTCTCGAAACTTGCAAATAGGCGATGCCAGAAAGGATTCCGCGCTTTATGTTCGCCACTAAGAAATCGCTCTCCCGCAGAACCGTTTTGCGCGGCATGGGCGCGGCGATCGGCCTGCCGCTGCTCGATGCCATGATTCCGGCGTTCACTCCGATCGCGAAAGCCGCGGCCGCGCCACGCCGCCGCTTCGGCGCGATCTATACGCCGAACGGCTACATCATGCAGCAATACACGCCGAAGGGCCAAGGCGTTGGGTTCGAATTTACCCCGATCCTGAAACCGTTCGAACCGTTCAAGGACTCGCTGGTGGTGGTGACGAATCTGACGCGCTCCCATCCGGGCAGCCAGGTGGGCGACCACGCCGTGAGCGCCGCCGGTTTCCTCACCGGCGTCTGGCCGAAGCGCACGGAAGCCGAAGACGTGCTGGCCAACACGACCATCGATCAGATCGTGGCTCAGCAGATCGGCCAGGATACGCCGCTGCCTTCGATCGAAGTAGCGACGGAGGATTTCACCGGGTACGTGGGCGGCTGTTCGCCGGGATTCAGTTGCGCCTATCTGAACACGATCTCCTGGAGCAGCCCGACCACCCCGCTGCCTATGGAAACCAACCCGCGCACCGTGTTTGAGCGGATCTTCGGGGAGGCCGGCAGCGCGCGCGAGCGGGAGGCGCGGGTTCAAAAAGAGCAAAGCATTCTCGATTCGATTGCCGAAGACAGCGCGGACCTGCAACGCGGCCTGGGCCCGCGCGACCGCGCGCGGCTTTCCGAGTACCTCGACAACATCCGCGAAATCGAACGCCGCATCCAGCGCGCCGAGGCCCACGGCCTTGCGAGCGCGAATGCGCCGGATGCGCCGATCGGGGTGCCCGATTCATTCGAGGAACACGTGGGCCTGCAGTTCGATCTGCTGGCCGCGGCGTTCGAGGCGGATGTGACGCGTGTGTTCTCATTTATGATGTCGCGCGAGCTGAGCCAGCGAACGTTCCCGCAAATCGGCGTGCCGGAGCAGCACCACTCGGTTTCGCACCACCAGAACAACCCGGAAAAAATGGCGCAGGTGGTGAAGATCAACGTTTACTACGCGCAGATGTACGCCAGATTTCTGGAGAAGCTGCGCTCCACCAAGGATGGCGACGGCAGTTTGCTCGACCACTCGCTGCTCGTTTACGGCGCGGGCATGGCGGATTCGAATGCTCACGCCACCGATCCGCTGCCGGTGCTGCTGGCGGGCAATGTGGGGCAGGGGCATCGCCACGTCGTGCTCCCCACGCGCACGCCTGTGGGTTGCCTGTGGATGAACATCGCCGAAGTATACGGCCACAAGATGGACCATTTCGGCGACGGCATGGAAAAAGCGGATGTCCTCTAAATGGCTGGTGGCGGGGTTCGCCGCGCTGACGCTGACCGCGGGACTGAACAACACGCGCCTCGAACAAGCCATCAAATCGGGAGACCGGCCAAGCGCCCAATCGCTGCTCAAGCAAGGGGCGGATGTGAACGCCGCCGATCCGGATGGCACCACGCCGCTTCATTGGGCGGCCGAAGCGGGCGATACCGAAATGGCGCGGATGCTGCTTCGGGCGGGCGCCAACGCCAAAGCTCGCAACCGCTACGGCGTCACGCCGCTCTCGCTGGCGGCAAGCAACGGCAACGGTGAGCTGGTGGCGCTGCTGCTCAAAGCGGGGGCCGACCCAGGCGCCACTCTTCCCAATGGCGAGACTATTCTGATGAAGGCCGCCCGCAGCGGCAACCCGGAAGCGGTGCGGCTGCTCATCGAGCGCGGATCCGATGTCAACGCGCGCGAATCGAGCTACGGCCAAACCGCCCTGATGTGGGCCGCCGCGGAAAATCACCCGGAAGCGGTCGATCTGCTGCTCGAGCACGGCGCCGAAGTCGATGCGCGGTCGAATGAAATGAAATACGAGCAGGACCGCTTCGGCCTCGAAGGGGTAATGACGATTCTGCCGCGCGGCCACTGGACCGCGCTGATGTACGCGGCGCGCCAGGGATCGCTCGACGCGGCCCGTGCCTTGCTCAATGCGGGCGCGGCTCCCAATTTGACCGACCCCGATGGCACTACGGCGCTGGTGCTGGCCATCATCAATGGCCATTACGATACGGCCGCGATGATGGTCGAGAAGGGCGCCGATCCCAATATCGCCGACAGCGCCGGGATGGCCGCGCTGTATGCGGCGGTCGATATGAATACGCTGGGCGAAGTGTACGGCCGGCCCGCCCGCCCCTCCAAGGACAAGCTCACCGCGCTCGATCTGATTCGCATTCTGCTCGAGCATGGCGCCAATCCCAACCAGCAATTGCTCACGCCCACTTTGCCGCGCGCTCACACACCCGGCGAGTCCACGCTTGCCGAAGGCGCGACGCCGCTGATGCGCGCCGCCAAAAACGGCGATGCCGCCGCCATGCGGCTGCTGCTGGCACACGGCGCCGATCCCTCGCTCGCGCAGAAGAATCACAATACGGCCCTGATGCTCGCGGCCGGCCTGGGACGCGGCCAGGGGGTTTTCGCGAAGGATTACGCCACCGAAAAAGAACTGCTGGAAGCGGTCGAGGTGCTGGTGGAACGTGGCGTGGATGTCAATGCCGCCAACGACCGCGGCCAGACCGCCATGCACTTCGCGGTGCGGGCCTCGGACGATATCGTTCGCTACCTTGCGGCGCATGGCGCGCTCCTGGACGTGAAAGACAAGCAGGGCCACACGCCCATTGATGTCGCGCTGGGCATGGGCGTGCGCGGTCGCGCTGGAGGCCCGGTCGAAGTGCGGCAGACCACGGCCGATCTGCTTCGCCAGTTGATGGCCCAAAACGGCGGGGAGCGGCAGAGCTCCGCGATAAAGTGACGTCCGGCGATAAAATAGCGTCCGTGATGCACCTCGAACGCCGTGAATTTCTGCGTAGTCTCGCGGGCAGCGCCGCCGCGCTCGCCGCGGGCCGCAGCGCCTTCGCCCAGCCGGCGCCCACCGCGACCAAACTAACCGGCTCGGTGACGCTGATCTCGGGAGCCGGCAATCAGATCGTGGCGCTCTCCGGCGAGGACGGCAGCCTGCTTGTCGATTGCGGCGATGCCGCGCACGGCGCGGAGGTTCTCAAGCTCGCCGGCCCTGTCAAGATCGCATTCAATACCCACTGGCACCTGGAATCCACGGGCGGCAATGACGCGATCGCACAGGCCGGCGCCAAGATCGTCTCCCACATCAACACGGAGCTTTGGATGACGCAGGAAATCATCCACGATTGGGAGGAGAAGACGTATCCGCCGCGCGCCAAGGCCGCCTTGCCCACGGAAACGTTCTACACCACCGGCCGGATGACCTTCGGCGGCGAGCCTATCGAATACGGCTTGATGCCCGGGGCGCACACAGATGGGGACATCTATGTCCATTTCACGCGCTCGAACATTCTCGTGGCGGGCGACGCGATTCAGCCGGGCAAGCTTCCCGTCCTCGATTTCACCACCGGAGGCTGGATCGGCGGCATGCAGAACGCGCACCGCACGCTGCTTTCCCTCGCCAACGACAGCACCAAAATCATCCCCGGCAGCGGCCCTGTGCTCGGCAAGACGGAGGTGCAGGCGAACCTGGAAATTCTTACCAAAATCCGCGAGCAACTGGTGAAGCTGATGAAGCAGGGCAAAGGCCCGCAGGACATGATCGACATGAAGGCGATGAAGGACTTTGAAGGCCAGCTTTCCGGCGACCCGGACCGGTTTATTTTCACGGCTTACCGGGGCTTGTGGGCGCACGTACGGGAGTTGGGGGGCATCGTTTAGGCCCGGCATGGGCGTGGCCTCTTTGCTCCGGGCGCAGCCGGAGGCGCACACGCACTTTAGGGCGCGCGGGCGAGACATGCCGCCTGAGGGGTCCCGATATACCTGATAAAAAACCCCGGCCTTACGGAGCCGCGCCGCGGCCGGTGGTAAGCTACCCGGAGGACAAGCTTATGCTCTCGTTCCGGTACTTGCTGCTGTTGTCCCTGGCTTCTGCTACGGTTCTTCTTGCGGTGGATGCGGACCGCGATTTTTCCGGGGAATGGGTGCTCGAACGCGCGCCCGCGAGCGGAAGGTTCGCGCCGGCGGAGCCGCGGCTTACGATCCGCCAGAACGATCTGGTGATTCGCTGCACGGCGGCCTCTCCGGGGAACTCTCCAACGGAATGGTCCTACCTGCTGGACGGTACCGAGACGCGTTTCGCGGCGGGAGACGAGATGCGCAGCAGCATCGTGAAATGGGAGGGCGCGGCGTTGCTGGTGAATACGCTCGTCTCGGGCGCGCGAAATTATACCCAGATGGACCGGTGGAGACTTTCGAAAGACGGCTCGACGCTGACCATTGCGCGGCAGATCGTGGATAGAGGCGGGACGTCCGAAGATACTTTGGTGTACCGGCGGCAGGGACTGAGCGGGAGAGAGGCCCCGCCGGGTGCGCCGGTTGCCACGGCCGTCGTGGCGCCGGCTTCCGGCGGATTCCGCCCAGCGGCTCCGCGGGAACAGGAAATTGTGATTACGGCCGGCACCCACATTCCGCTCGCGCTGCGCAATGCGGTGGATACGAAGCATTCCCATGAAGGCGACCGTGTGTATCTGGAAACGATCGCGCCGGTAGCCGCCAACAGCCGGATCGTGATCCCGCGCGGCAGTTTCGTGAACGGGACCATCACCGAAAGCAAGCCGGCCCACGGCGTGAAAGGCAAGGGCGAGCTGTTTTTGCGCTTCGATTCGCTCACTCTGCCCAATGGCGTGATGCGCGAGTTCCATTCGCGCCTGGCGGGAGGATCGCCGGCGCAAGGGCAGGTGGACTCTAAGGAAGGAAAAGTGACGGGCGAGCGCGATGGTTCGAGCGACGTGCGGGACGTAGCGCTGACCACCGGCATCGGCGCTTCGGTGGGAGGAATCGCGGGATCGGCCGCCGGACATCCGCTCGGGGGAGTGGGCATCGGCGCGGCCGCCGGAGCGGCGGCCGGACTAACCACCATCTTCCACGACAAGCGCCCGGAGGTGGTCCTGCGCCAGGGCACCGTGATCGATATGGTGCTGGATCGCGACCTGCAATTTAAGCCCGGTGAGTTGCCGAATTGACCCCTGCCGGTGCCAAGTTGCAAAAGTTCGCGTAGCGGTCCGCTTGCTTACGCGCGCAGCTCTGCCGAGCCACGACCGTCGGGGAGTGGATGCGCTTATTTCTGCAACTTGGTACTAGAACGGCGGCCCGTCGCCGCGGCCCCCGCGCCCCTGCTTCGATTGCGGCGGCGCGCCTTTGAAGGTGAGCGTCACATCTACCGTGTGGTCCTTCGCGTTAATCCGGTTCTCCGCTTTCGTCTCGCCGAGGTTATCGAAAACTCCTTCATCCTTTATCTGTTTCAAATACCGCTCCGGATATTCCGGATTGAACGGTTGGCCCTCTTTGATGCCGTAAGCTTTGCGGATGGCGGCTTCGCCATCCAGATCGAGCCCCACAATCGCGAGCTTGCCCATCGTGTATAGCGGACCCGCGTCCACGTGGACGGCCACGGCAACCGTCTTCTTCGCATCGTCGATCGCGCGGTCGAAACTCAGTTTGGCATCGAGATAGCCCGTGCGCACCAGCGCCTTACGCATCTTTTCCAGGCCGTCGTTGACGCGGTCGAAATTGGCGGTATCGCCGGTGGGAATCTCGCCCGCTTTCAGCAGTTGTTCGGGGCGAACCGGAGTGGGCCCGGCGATTTCGACTTTCGAGAGCTGGTAACTGTCCCCCTCAGAGACTGTTACGAAAACATGCAAGCCTCCGACGTCGCTCACCGGTTCGGTGCGAATGTTGGTGAAGGCCACGCGCAGCCGCCCGCGCGCTTCATAAACCGGCCGGACGCCGGTATTCAGAAGCTGCCGGAATTGCTCCTCCGTGTAGGGCACGCCGACCGCCACACCCGAAATCGCATCGCGCAGCACGGCCTGCGGCACAACCTTGTTGCCGGTGAAGGTCACCTGCGCGACCACGGGCAGGCTTCGCGCGGGACGGAACACCACGGCCAAACTCTCGCCCACCACATCCACGCGCGCCACAACTTTTTCCGTGGAACCTTTGGAGGTGAGGTATCCCTGAATCCATCCCACGTAGCGGTCCAGGACAGGTTTGGTGGGCGGAATGGCGGACGCCGAGAACATCGGATCCTTTTCGCGTAGCACTTTTTCGAGTTCCGCGGGCGGCACTCCCAGCGCCAGGAAATGCACGGGATAGCTCGGCTCGGCTTCGGTAACCTGAAACGTGCCCACTTCGCCGTTTTGGCCGGGCGCCGGCTCAAATCTGTAGGCAACCATTTCGAAGTAGCCGCTGGCCACCAGCCGGTCGCGGGCAGCGTCGAATTCCTCCTTGCCGGCCATCTGTCCCACCTTGAGACCCGCAACAGCCAGCACCTGTTCGGCCGTGTAGCGATGATTGCCCTCGACTTCCAACTTGACGATCGGCCACCTGTCGTTTGCTTGTGGCGGCGCGGCTTCCTTGGGGGCAGCGCTTTTCGAAGCCGCCCGGCGAGGCAGGTTCGAGGTCTGGGCAAACGCTGCAAACCCCGCCGTCAGAATCAACACCGGCAGGCACTTCATAACTTTTATGGTAGCGGAGGGAAACACTTGCCGCGCTGGTGGTGAGCGATTGGCTAGGCGCTGGAAGAAGCCGATGCCGCGACGGACTGGTTTGCGGAGCGCGGTCTGCGCGCAGCGGAACGTTTTCTCGACAAACGTTTGCCGCCGCCCCTTTGCCGGTTAGAATGGAAACAGTGCCATACGATCTGATTGTGATTGGGAGTGGCCCAGGTGGTTACTCCGCTGCTATTCGCGCGGGCCAATACGGCATGAAAACCGCGCTTGTCGAAAAACAGCCCAGGCTGGGGGGCACCTGCCTGCTGGTGGGCTGCATCCCGACTAAAGCGCTTCTGCAAACCGCCGACGTTTGGGAGCGCTTCGTCCACTCGGATAAAGAAGGCATCCAGTGCGAAAATCCCCGGCTCGACTATCCCAAGGTCAAAGAGCGCAAAGACGGCATCGTGTCGAAGCATTCAAACGGCGTCGGCTTTCTGCTCAAGCGCGCCAAGGTGGAGCGCTTCACCGGTTTCGCCAGGTTGAAAGGCGTTGGAAAAGTTGAAGTGACGGGCGATTCGGGCGTGCAGACGCTCGAAGCCAGGAATATTTTGCTGGCAACCGGCTCCGAAGCTCGCATGCTTCCGGGTCTCGCCCCCGATCCCGAATCCATTCTTACCAATGTGGAGATCCTCGATCTCACCACGGTGCCGCGCAGCATTATTATTATCGGGGCGGGCGCGGTGGGCGTGGAATTCGCTTCCATTTTCCGCCGCTTCGGCAGCGAGGTGACGGTGCTCGAGATGCTGCCGCGCATCGTGCCGGTCGAAGACGAAGACATTTCCAAGGAACTCGAACGCCAGTTCCGCAAACAGAAGATTCGCGTCGAAACCGGCGCCCGCGTTGAAGACATTCAGAAAGCCGGCCAATGCGTGCGCGTCAAGGTCACTACCAAAGACGGCAAACAGGAGCAGCTCGAAGCCGAAAAACTGCTGGTGGCGGTGGGGCGCAAACCGAATACGGAAGGCATCGGACTGGAAACGACGCGCATTGAGCTCGACCGCGGCTTTATCAAAACCGACGAATTCCAGCGCACGGCCGAGCCGGGCATTTACGCGATCGGCGACATCGTAGCCAGCACCCCGCAACTGGCGCACGTGGCCACCATGGAGGGGATGATCGCGGTCGCGCACATGGCCGGCAAACATGCCGTGCCGTTGAATAAGAACCGCGTGCCCGCGTGCACGTACACCGATCCCGGCATCGGAAGCGTGGGCCTTACCGAGGCGCAGGCCCGCGCGCAGGGCCGCCAGGTGAAGGTCGGACGCTTCCCGTTTGCGGGCAACAGCCGCGCCACCATTCTCGGCAAGCACGATGGCTTTATTAAAGTGGTGGCGGATGAAAAATTCGGCGAGATCCTGGGTGTGCATATCATCGGGCCGGAAGGTTTCGAGTTGATCGCGGAGGCCGTCGCCGCCATGAATGCGGAAGCCACCGTCGAAACCATGATGCAGACCATCCACGCGCACCCGACGCTATACGAGGCGGTGGGTGAGGCTTTCAACGCGGTCTACGGGTTATCGATCAATGCTTAACCTAGGGGCGGAAGGCCGGAAGCCGGGAGCGGGAACCAGCGGCCGGCACAGAGGAAATCGTTGAGGCTCTGTGAGGTAAGAGAACTCGGGCGGATGCACTATGAGCTGGCTCTGGCCTTGCAAAAACGTCTCGAAGCCGAGCGGAAGGCCGGTCTCATCTCCGATCAATTGCTGCTCATTGAGCATCCGCACGTTATCACGCTCGGCCGCAATGGTCACGAAGCCCATCTGCTGGCGGGTGAGGAACTGCTTAACCGCGCGGGGATTTCGTTATTTCGCACCGATCGCGGCGGCGACATTACCTATCACGGTCCCGGCCAACTGGTCGGATATCCGATTCTCGATCTGCGCGAATGGAAGCGCGATGTGGGCGCGTACATGCGTGGCCTCGAGCAGGTTCTGATCGACACTCTGGCCGAGTTCGGCATCGCCGCCGGCCGGATTCCCAAGCTCACCGGAGTTTGGGTGGGAGAGCGCAAGATCGCCGCTATCGGCGTGCATATCAGCCGCTGGGTGACGTCTCATGGTTTTGCGCTGAATGTCACAACCGACTTAAGCTATTTTCAGTACATCGTTCCATGCGGGTTGACCAAGCCGGTCACCTCCATGGCTCAACTTTTGCCGGACGGCCCCGCTCTGGATCTGGCGGCGGTTGGCCGGGTCCTGGTTTCTCATTTTGGCCGTGTATTTGAATGCGAAATGCTCGCGGGGGATATCGTCCTCGCGGCTCACTAAGGTGACACTATTTCTATGACCGACGTCGTAATGCCCCAAATGGGCGAAAGCATCGTGGAAGGTACGCTGACGAAGTGGCTGAAGAAGCCCGGGGACCACGTGGAGCGGGATGAGCCGCTCTTCGAGATTTCGACCGACAAGGTGGATACGGAGATACCCTCGCCTTCAGCCGGCACTCTAAGCGAAGTGCTGGTGGAAGAAGGCAAGACGGTACAGATCAACACCGTGGTGGCGCGCATTTCCGATGGCAACGGCGCGGCACCGGCGCGGGCGGCGGGACCGGAGCGTAAAGCGGCGCCGCCTCCACAACTCGCGCGCGCCGAAGCCGAGGCTCCCCTCGAGCCTGCGCAAGAAGTGGTCGAACCCACGCCAGCTCCCCAGCAGGTGGAAGAGGTTGCGGCCGCTCCCGCCGAACCGGCCGGCCCAATTTCTCCCCTGGTGCGGCGTCTGGCCCGCGAGAATAATATCGATCTGAACCAGGTGCGCGGCACCGGCGCCGGCGGCCGCATCACCAAGCAGGACGTGGAAGCGTATCTCGCCCAGCGGCAGGCGCGGCCCCAGGCGCCTGTGCCGACGCCGCCTCCGCCGCAACCTCCGGCCGCGCAGGCGCCCCCCCCGCCCGCGGCACGCGCCCCGATCGGCCCCGCGGCGCCCGTCCAAGCTCCGCCACCTTCACCGCTGCCAACGCCGCCCGCCGGCGCCAAGACCCGCATCGAGCCGCTCAGCACGATGCGCCAGAAAATCGCCGAACACATGCTGCTTTCCCGGCGAACTTCGGCGCACGTTACGACCGTGCATCGGGTCGATATGACTAAGGTCGCCAGGATGCGCGAGCGCCATAAGGCCGACGTGCAGGCGCGCTACGGTTTTTCGCTCACTTATCTGCCCTTCATCACGCGGGCCGCCGTTGTCGCCCTGCGGCAGTATCCGCTGCTGAACGCGTCGTTAGATACCAACAGCATCATTTATCACAACGAAATCAACATCGGTATTGCGGTGGCGCTCGAAAACGGGCTGATCGTGCCGGTGATCCGCGGCGCCGACGAGAAGAACGTGCTCGGCCTGCAGCATTCCATCGTGGATCTGGCCACCCGCGCCCGCGCGCGCCAGCTCAAGCCCGAGGAAGTGCAGGGCGGCACATTCTCCATCACCAATTTCGGCAGCTTCGGCAGCGTGATGGGCACGCCCATCATCAACCAGCCGCAAGTGGCGATTCTGGGCGTGGGCACCGTGGACAAAACTCCCGTAGTGATCGACGATGCCATCGCTATTCGCTCCGTCAGCTATCTCTCTCTGAGTTTCGATCACCGGCTGATCGATGGCGCGCTGGCCGACCAGTTCATGACGCGCGTCAGGCAGGTGCTGGAGGACTGGTCGGAAGACGTGTTATGAATTCCCGGCAGTGCCGCGAACGTCAGGGTGCGAAACCTGACCGCTCCCTGACGGTCGCGGCTCCGAAGCGTTTGCTCTGCCTGCTGGCCGCGGCCCTGGTTACAACTCCATTCGCCTTCGCCGCCAATCCTTTCGCGCCTCTCACCGCTCGCGAGATCCGCGCCACCGTGCGCATGATCCGCGCTTATGGACGCGTCTCGCAGCGCGCCCGCTTCAGTTTCGTCTCGCTCGAGGAGCCGCCTAAAGAAATGGTCCTGCGCGGCGAGTCCACGCCGCGGCGCTCGTTCGCTATAGTCTACGATCCGGCGGCCAACCGCACCTGGGAAGCTATTGCCAACCTCGCCGAGCTGCGCCTGGAGTCCTTCAAGGAGATCCCGGGCGTGCAACCGGCCCTCACCGGGCAGGATTCCGACGAGGCCGCGCGCATCGTGCGCGCCGACCCGCGCTGGGTTCAGGCCATGCGCGAGCGCGGCATCACCGATCTGACTTCGCTCGATGTAGCCGCCTGGACGGCCGGCTATTTCGCCCGGCCCGATACGGATAAGGACCGCATTGTCCGCGCGCTCACGTATTACACCGCGGCCGACCATAATCTCGACGCACATCCGGTGGAAGGCGTGGTGGCGGAAGTCGATCTGACGAAAAATAAAATCCTCGATTTCGTGGACATCGATCGCAACGCGCCGGTCTCGCGCGTGGATGCCGATTTGGACCCGGGCAATACCCGCCCCTGGCGTACAGCTCCCGCGCCGCTCTCCATCACGCAGCCGCGGCAAGGTTTCAAAATCGAAGATGGCGAAGTCCACTGGCAGAAGTGGCGCTTCCGCTATGCGCTGCAGCCGCGTGAAGGCGTGGTGCTCTACACCGTGGGCTACGAGGATGGCGGGCGGGTGCGGCCGGTGCTCTACCGGGGCTCGCTTTCCGAGATGGTGGTGCCCTACGGCGATCCCGGCGCGGGCTGGTTTTTCCGCAACAGCTTCGATGCGGGCGAACTGGGTCTCGGCACGACGGCTACGGCGCTTCGCCCCGGCGTGGACTGCCCCATGAATTGCTACGTGTATGACGCCGTGCTGGCCGATGCTTCGGGCCAGCCCCGCACTATTCCCGGCGCCGTGGCTATCTATGAGCGGGATGCGGGCTACGCCTGGAAGCACGGCACGGAGGCCCGCCGCGCGCGCGAACTCGTGGTCGCCTATGTCGCCACCGTGGGCAATTACGATTACGGCTTCGACTGGATCTTTCACCAGGATGGGGCTCTCGAAATGCGCGTCGCCCTCACCGGAATCATGGCCGTGAAAGGCGTGGCCGATGGGCAGGACGACCCCTACAGCCACATGGTGGCGAGGAACCTGGCCGCGCCGCACCATCAGCACTTCTTCACCTTCCGCCTGGACATGGATGCAGATGGAGCAGGCGCAAACCGCGTGATTGAGATGAACAGCGCCGCCATGCCGTCCGGCCCGGGCAACCCCTACGGCGGCGCCTTTCAGATGAAGGAGACGCCGCTGCGCACCGAACGCGAAGCGCAGCGCAAGCTAAATCTCGCATCCAGCCGCCTCTGGGTGGTGCAGAATCTCTCGGCAAAGAATTCTTTGGGCCAGCCCACCGGCTACGCGCTGCTGCCCGGTGAAAACGCCGAACCATTCGCCGCGCCCGATTCTTGGGTGCGCAAGCGCGCCGGATTCCTCAACAATCACATCTGGGTCACTCCCTACGACCCCACGGAAAAGTACGCCGCCGGCGACTTCCCCAACCAGAGCCACGGCGGCGATGGTCTGCCCAAATGGACCGCCGCCAATCGCTCCATCGATGGCAAGGACATCGTTCTCTGGTACACCATGGGCGTGACACACAACCCGCGCCCCGAAGATTGGCCGGTGATGCCCGTGCACGCCGCCGGGTTCAAACTGGTGCCCTGGGGATTCTTTGTGGGGAATCCGGCGCTGGATCTGCCGCCGGGACCGAGCGACGGAAGCGGCGGAGGCGGCGGCTCGGCAGTGAGACTGCCGTAAAGCTATCTTTGGCCGAGCGTTCTCACGGCCTCTGTTAGCGTAATCATCACCGTCATCGGATCCACCGGGGAAGGCACAAAGCCGTGTCTCTCGTAAAAGCGCTTGGCAGCATCCGAGATCGCATGCACCAGGAGCACCCGGATGCTGGCAATATCCGCGGCTTGTAATGTCCGCAGGACAGCATCGCGTAGCAGACCCGTTCCGAGGCCGGCTCCCTTATAGGCTTTGTCAATCGCCAGCCGGCCCAAAACCATGGCCGGTACAGGATCGGGCATATTTCGCCGGACGCGGCCAGGCGCCAACACATGCGAAACCGCGCCCATCGCGAGGCTGTAGTAGCCTATGACCCTCTTGCCCGTGCAGACGACGTAAGTGCGCGAGGCTCCGCTCTCTTCATTTGGAAGCGCCCGCCGCCGCAGCCAATTGTCGAGAACTGCTCACCTGAATCGAACGTGGACAAATCATGCGCGGCCGAAAGCTTTTCAGGCGGACCGATCGGTCGCGATAACTCGCTCACCGTTCCCAGGGCGCCTTGGTGTGCAGAAGCCGGCGCAGCCGCGGATTATCCTTCGGGGGCCTATCGCGCATCGCCTGGAACTTGCGGAACTTATCCTCCGAAAGGACGAAATAGCGACGGTCCAGCAGCACCGTCTCCGCCTCCCGGCAGGCCGCCTCCAGCATGAAGTCCGACCGGTTGCGACCCAGCGCCTCCGCCGCCCGGTCGATCAGGGCCTTTTGTTTCTGAGTCGCACGCAAATTGATGGCCTCTCCGCGCCTTGCACCGTTTTCCGTTCGCGTAACCGGCAAAACAAACCTCTCGTGTATACTTTAGCGTTACACGTCTGTGTGCACAATGTGTAGACGAACTCCTGCAATGCGGCGCGCCATGCGACGTGCTATCCCGCTGCGGACCGCTTCACTTCCGGATTCACCGGATTCCGCACCGGCTGCCCGGTAAGCGCCCGCAGCACTTCCTGGGCAGCCTTGGTTTGCAGATCCACCAGCGACTCCTCCGAATAGAAACTGGTGTGCGGCGTCAGGATCACGTTGTCGCGCCCGAACAGCGGCGAGTTCGCCGGCGGCTCCTGTTCCATTACGTCCAGCGCCGCGCCGGCAATCCGTTTCTCATCCAAGGCCTGCGCCAGGGCGGCCTCGTCGATGACTGGCCCGCGCGCCGTGTTAATCAGGTAGGCGCCCGGCTTCATGCGCCGGAAGACATCCGCGTTGAACAGGCGCCGGGTTTCCGCAACCAGCGGCGTGTGGATCGAGATGTAGTCGGAAATCGCCACCAGTTCCGCGAACTCGACCCGCTCCACTCCCGCGCGCGCCATCGCTTCATTGCTCACAAACGGATCGCAGGCCACCACGCGCATGCCGAATGCCCGCGCCTTCGGCGCGACCAACCGCGGAATTTGCCCGAACGCCACCAGCCCCAGCACCGTGCCGCGGAGGCGATGAATCGGCGCCACGGCCTTCATTTCCCACCGCCCGGCATGCGTGCGCGCATTCGAAGAGGGAATCTTCCGCGCCAGCGCCAGCAGTAAAGCCATGGCGTGGTCGGAGACCTCATCCAAGCAGTAATCGGGCACGCGCGTCACCACGATGCCGCGCCGGGTCGCCGCCGGGATATCCACGTTGTCCACACCGATGCCGAAGCGCGCAATAATCCGGCAGCGCCCCAGTTGCTCGATCAGCCCGGCCGGCATCTTCGCATAAGTCGTGAGCACGCCGTCGGCTTCGCGGGCCACATCGAGAATGGCTTCCTGCGTGGGCTGCGCGGCCAGGTGAAGCTCACCGCCAATCTCGGCCAGCACCTTCCGCGCGGGCTCCAGATTGGGAAAGACCGAATCGGTCACAGCTATGAGCGGCATAGGGCATCCAGACTATCACCGGGAACTTAGGAGGCGAAAGCGCCTGCCCCACCCGACTATACTAATATCCAATGCTCATCAGCCAGGACCGCATTCTTACCACGCACGTAGGCAGCCTGCCGCGGAGCGAGACTCTCTCCGAACTGCTGATCCAGCGCGAAGAGGGCGTGCCGGTCGACCCGGAAATGCTGGCCGCGGAAATGGACCGCGCCGTTCGCCACATTGTCGATAAGCAGGCGGAGGCGGGCATCGATATCGGCAACGATGGCGAACAGCAGCGCGTCGGTTTTCAAACCTATATTCCGCAGCGGATGTCCGGCTTCGGCGGCGAATCGAAGCGGCGGCGCGGACGCGATTACGAAACCTTCCCGGAACTGGTGGAGGTCCTCAAGCTCCGCTTCCCCAAGCGTAGCCGCATGCAGAATGCCCCCGAAGCGCAGGCCGAAATCCACTACAAAGACACGGCGCCGCTCGAGCGGGAAATCGCGCGTTTGCAGCAGGCCGTCCGCGCAGCGGGGGCCTTCGCGGAATGCTTCCTCACCGCGCCTTCTCCAGGCATCATTTCCACTACCATGCTCAATGCCTGGTACGATTCGCACGAGGCGTACCTCGCGGCGCTCGCGCGCGAAATGCGCCATGAGTACCTGGCGATTCACCGCGCCGGCCTGCTCGTGCAGATCGATGCGCCCGATCTGGCCATGGATCGCGCCATGTTCTACCGCGATCTTTCCGATGCCGCGTTCGTACAGGCCTGCGAGCGCCACGTCGCGGCCATCAATCAGGCCATCGAAGGCATCCCAGCCGAACGCGTTCGCCTGCATTGCTGCTGGGGCAATTGGGATGGACCGCATATTTTCGACGTGCCGCTGGAGCTGATCCTGCCTGTGCTCTATCAGGCCAAGGCCGGCGCTCTGAGCATCGAAATGGCCAATCCCCGCCACCAGCACGAAATCGATGTCTTCCGCCGCCTGCCGCTTCCCGCGGACAAGGTTCTGATTGTGGGCGTCATCGACACCACTACCAATATCGTGGAGCATCCCGAAGTGGTGGCGCGGCGCATCCAGCAGGCGGTGGATGCCGTGGGCGACCGGGAGCGAGTCATCGCCGGCGCCGATTGCGGCTTCGGCACGTTTACCAACCGCGAATGGGTAATTGAACCGGCGGTGTGGCTCAAGCTGAAATCGCAGCGGCAGGGCGCCGATCTCGCCACCGCCCGGCTGTGGGGCCGCGGCGCGGCTTCCGCGCTCCACGTCTGAGATGGGCCCCGCCAATACCATCTCGCCTCCTCCACGCCTGCGCGCCTTAGCCTGGCTCCGCGATCTGGGGTGGCGCGAGCGGCGCGCCTGCGTCGCCTGCGTGGGCGGGTGGGCCCTCGACGCGATGGACGTGCAGATCTACAGCTTCGTCGTCCCGGCGCTGATGGCGTCCTGGGGCATCACTCGCGGGCAGGCCGGCGAATTGGCTACCGCCGCGCTGCTGGTTTCCGCCCTCGGCGGGTGGATCGCCGGTTGGGTGGCCGATCGCTTCGGCCGCGTGCTCACTCTGCAAATTGCCATTCTCTGGTTCGCCGCCTTCACCTTCCTTTCCGGCATGGCGCAAAATTTCCAGCAGTTATTCGCCGCGCGCGCGCTCATGGGTCTGGGTTTCGGTGGCGAATGGGCGGCCGGAGCGGTGCTGCTCGGCGAAGTCATCCGCCCGGAGCATCGCGGTAAGGCGCTGGGTTTGATGCAGTCTGGCTGGGCGATTGGTTGGGGCGCCGCAGCCCTGCTGTACGCCTGGTTGTTTTCCATTCTGCCCGCGGCCACCGCCTGGCGCGTGCTGTTCTTTGCCGGCGTGATTCCCGCGCTGCTGGTGTTCTGGGTGCGCGGCTACGTGGAAGAGCCTCCGGTATACGTCGAATCGCGCACCGAAATGGACGCTTTCGGCGTGCGCCCCTCTTTTCTGGAGATCTTTCGCCCGCCGCTGCTGCGAGTGACTTTGCTCGGCGGGTTGCTCGGCACGAGCGCGCAGGGCGGCTATTATGCGGTCACTACGTGGCTGCCCACATTTCTGCGCGCCGAGCGGCGGCTCCCGGTTCTCGATTCGGCCGGCTATCTGGCCGTTTCCATCGCCGGCGCCTTCTGCGGGTACCTGTGCGGCGGATTGCTGGCGGACCGCATCGGCCGCCGCCCCACCTTCCTGGTGTTCGCCATCGGCGCGGGAGCCGTGGTGGCCGTTTACACTCTGGCGCCGTTCGGCAACCGCCCGATGCTGGTGCTCGGTTTTCCGCTGGGCTTCTTCGCATCGGGCGTATTCAGCGCCATGGGGCCATTCTTCACCGAGCACTTTCCCACGCGCGTGCGCGGCGTCGGCCAAGGTTTCGCGTATAACGCCGGGCGCGCTTTCGGAGCGCTGTTCCCCACGCTGGTTGGCATGCTCTCCGCCCGCATGCCCCTGGGCGAAGCCATCGGCCTGTTCGCCGGACTCGCCTACGCTACTATGGCCCTGGCCGCGTTCCTGCTGCCGGAGACGCGGGGCAAGGCGCTGGCGGCATAAGCGGCGCGGTACTCTCTCAAAGATGCCAAACCGGTGCAATCGCACCGGTCAGGCGCGAGCTTTCCCCTTTATTTTCAACAAAAATGCCGTCCAAAACCGGCGCACTTCGCCGGTCCCCCGTCGATCGCATACAGACTCGCAGCTCTGGTTACGATGCGCAGCACGCGTTTTATCAGAGCGTGCCCTGTCACCCGGCCATCGATGGCTTCGGGCAGGCGGCACCCATGCCCCACGGTAAAATGGACTCGGTTCCTCACCTATGAACCTGTTTCTGCCGAACCGCTTCCGGGGCAAGCTGATCGTAGTCGAGGGCATTGATGGTTCCGGCAAGTCTACGCAGATCTCGCTATTGAGCCACTGGCTGCTCTCGCAGGGCTATGCGGTGGTATTCAGTGAATGGAATTCCTCTCCCCTGGTGAAGCAGACCACGCGCCGCGGCAAGCGCAAGGAGATGTTCACGCCCACCACGTTCAGCCTGATTCATGCCACCGATTTTGCCGACCGCATGGAGAGCTATGTGCTCCCGCTGGTGAAATCCGGCGCGATTGTGTGCGCCGACCGCTATGCATACACCGCTTTCGCGCGCGATGTGGCGCGCGGCGTTGGCCGGCGATGGGTGCGCAATCTCTACCGCTTCGCCCTGCGCCCGAGCCTGGCCTTCTACTTCCGGGTGCCTTTGGATGTCGCCCTGGGACGCATACGGGGCGGACGCGACGCCCTCAAATATTACGAAGCCGGCATGGATCTGGGCCTGTCGCGCGACGTGGAAGAAAGTTTCCGTATCTTCCAGGGCCGCATCCTGGACGAGTATGAGGCCATGGCCGCCGAGATGGGCTTTCATATTATCGACGCCACCCGCTCGATCGAAGCACAGCAGCGCGAAATGCGCTCGATCGTCATGCGCGAATTGGGCGAGAGCCTCAAAACTCACGTCCTAAAACTTCCGCCCGGAGCTGAATTCAATGGCCAGGCAGCAGCCGCTCACCTTCTATAGCGAACCGTTGGCCGGCGTCGATCCCGGCGATCTGCAAGGTAAGCTGCTGGTGGTGGAAGGTCCCGATGCCGTCGGCCGCAGCACCCAGGTTGCCCTACTGAAACAGTGGCTGGAACGGGAAGGCCACGCCGTGCTCGATAGCGGCATGGCCCGCTCGGCGCTCGCCGGCAAAGGAATCAAAATGGCCAAACAGGGCAACACCCTCGGCCCCATTACCATGACCCTGTTTTACACCACCGATTTCGCCGACCGCCTCGAACATGAGATCATTCCCGCCTTGCGCGCCGGCTTCGTGGTGCTCATTGACCGCTACATCTTTTCCATCATGGCGCGCGCCATCGCCCGCTATGAATCCCGCCAGTGGATCGAACAGGTGGCCGGCTTCGCGCTGGTGCCGCACGCAGTCTACTATTTGCGCGCCGAGGTGGAAACCCTGGTCTCGCGCGTGGTGCTGGGTCGCGGCGCCTTCGATTTCTGGGAAAGCGGCATGGACCTGCGCTTCGGCCCCGACATGTATGAGAGCTTCACCCGCTATCAGAGCCGGCTTATCAAGGCCCTAGATTCCATGGTGGAACCCTATGGCTTCGAAGTGATCGACGCTGCCCAGCCCATCGAGCGCATCTTCCGCGAGTTGCAGCGCCGCATCGCCCGCCAGTTGGCAGGCCAGGCGTTTTCGCCCGCGGGCCGCATTCGCAAATCTCCCCGGAGGGTCAAAGCCTGAATGGAAATCTATCTTCTTCGCCACGGAATCGCCGAAGACAGCCGGCCCGGCCTGAAGGATGCCGACCGCGCGCTGACTCCCGAAGGCCGCAAGAAGCTCGAGCGCGTCCTCGCCCGCGCCCACGCCGCCGGCGCCAAGCCCAGCCTGATTCTCTCCAGCCCGTTGCGCCGCGCCCTTGAGACAGCCGAAATTGCGGCCAAAAGCCTGGCATACAAAGGCAAAGTCGTTCAGACTCAGGCTTTGGTTCCCGGCGCTCCTCCCTCCCAGCTTTGGGAAGAGCTGCGCACCCGCCAGGACGAAAACGCCATTCTGCTGGCCAGCCATGAGCCGCTCACCGGCGCGGCGGCGGCATTTCTTCTCAACGCCCCCACGCTGCAGGTCGATATGAAAAAAGCCGGCCTGCTGCGCATCGATTGCGATCGTCTGGGCGTTGCGCCGCGCGGAGTTCTAAAGTGGTACCTCACACCGGCCACTGCCGGCGAGTAGCCCTTGGCAGGGCCGCCGGCCGCCTCTGGCGAAACGATTTTGTACAAAGGGCGTAGTCACCCGGTCAAGCTGTATCAGCGGAGAACTCGATGAAATTTGCTAAAGCGACGGACCTCTATGAAGAGTGGCTGGGGAGCCATTTGCGCCTGCTGCCCCAGGATCTCGAACTCAAACACGAAGCGATGCGCCAGGCCGCGTTCCCCTTCCTGCGCGCCACCTTTTATCGCTGGGCGCAGATTTGGGAGGAGGTTTCGGGCGATGCGGCCCGCGCGCCCAAAGTCCTGGCGGTAGGCGATCTGCACGTCGAGAACTTCGGCACCTGGAGGGATATCGAAGGCCGCCTCATATGGGGCATCAACGATTTCGACGAAGCCTGGCCCCTCGCCTACACGAACGATTTGATCCGCCTGGCCACCAGCGTTCTGCTCGCCCAATTGCAGATCCCTCATAAAGACGGCGTTGGCGCCATTTTGCGGGGCTATCGCGACGGGCTGCAGGCCGGCGGCCGCCCTTATGCGCTGGCCGAACACCATCCCGCGCTGCGCCACATGGCCACCGCCCGCCTGCATGAGCCGGAGAAATACTGGGAGAAGCTGCATGCATTGCCCGATTCCAAAGACCACCCGCCGCCCAGCGCTCTGAAGGCGCTCTCCCGTTTGATGCCCGAGCGCGGTTTGCGCTGGCGCATCGCCCACCGCACCGCCGGTCTGGGCAGCCTCGGCCGCCAACGCTATGTGGCCCTGGCGGAGTGGCGCGGCGGCTCCATCGCCCGCGAAGCCAAGGCCCTGGCGCCTTCGGCCTGCCTCTGGGCCAAGAAGGGCAAAGGCAGCGCGCCCATTCGCTACCAGGAATTGCTAGATTCCGCCGTGCGCTGCCGCGACCCGTTCGTCCGCGTGCGCCGCAACTGGGTGGTGCGGCGCCTCGCGCCCGATTGCTCCCGCATCGAACTCTCCGCGCTCCCCCAGCAGCGCGAAGAACTGCACCTGCTGCACGCCATGGGGTTCGAAACCGCCAACGTCCACCTCGGCAGCCGCAAAGCCCGTGTCCTGCTTGCCGACCTCCAACGCCGCCCTCGCAACTGGCTGTTCGAGGCGGCCCGCAAGATGGAAAAGGCCGTGCTCGCCGATTGGAAAGAGTGGGCCGGTTAACGTAAGTTCAGGGCGCCGGCGTGCGCGTCCATCCGGCTGAGGCTCACCCGCTTCCGGTAGACTGGGATAATCCCGTGTCCGGTTCCGAAGACATTACCCGCATGCTGGGCGAATTGCACGCGGGCAAGCGGGAAGTGGAATCCCGCCTTGTCGAAGCCGTCTATCCCGAACTGCGCCGCATCGCGGCCCGCTACATGCGTGCCGAGCGGCCGGGCCACACCCTGCAGGCGACTGCTCTTGTCAACGAAGCCTGGCTGCAACTCGCCGCCGGCACCGTGAGACGGGATTGGCGCATGGCCCGAGCGTGGCTGCTCGGCGAACTCAGCCGGGCATGAGCATCATTGGTAAGCGATGCTTATGGAAGCGCCGCTTTCCTGGTACGTCTGGCCGTCGATCGTGACCTGGTTGATTTGGGACACATTGGGGGCAGTGTAAATGTAGACGCCCGGTTGGGGTTCGGTCAAGTTTTCAGTGGCCGAGACCTGCACGCCGCCGTTGGCATTCTGCACCTCGATCGTGACCGTCTTATTCGGGTCCGCTCCCATCACGTTGATGTCCGAAGGATTCTGTTTGCTCACCGGATTCGTCCCCGTAACTGTGACCTGGCTCAGTGTCGCGCCGCTGATGAGGTGCGGCTGGCCCGACAGCAGTTCGTTCATCCGCAGATACTTCCCGCTTGGATCCTGGTTGGCCGTCGCCATACCGCTGCCTGAGTCCGCGCCGGGTTGCCGCCTCCGATGACGCGATAGCAGCGCCATACCGCCTCCCAGATCTGCCGCGGCTCGAAGAATGCCAGTGCATCCTGGGCCAGCGCGCCGGCTTCGCCCGTATGCCTGGCGCGCCAGAGCGCTTCGGCGAGCGCCAATTTGCCGGGAGCCGCCACATAGAGCAGCGATTTCTCCGTACTACCGCGAATGGCGTCCCGGCAGGCCGCGGCGCCCGCTTCCACCATACCCGTCTCGATCATGGCCGCGCCCTCGAGCAGCCGTGCCTGGAAATTTTCCTCCGCGCCGCCATTCCGGCCGCGCGCCAGCCTGGCAAAGCGCAGCGCCTCGCGCCAATCGAGCCGGTAGCTCGCCGCCTCCGCTTCCGCCAAATCGATCCGCGCCCGCAGTTGGCTTTGCTCGCCCTTCAGCTTTTGCACCCGCGCGCGGGCTTGTTCCAGATCCGCCGCAGCTTCCGCAAATCTTCCCATCTCCGCCCGGGGCCGCGCGCGGGCCACAAACAAATACGCAGCCCGGCTGCCGCCGCGCACTTCTCCCAGCATTCCCCGTGCCCGGTTCATTTCCGCAATCGATTCCGGCCAGCGCCCCGCCTTGTCCAGTACCGCACCGAGATACAGATGCGCCAGCCCGAGGTTCTCGGTATCGCCCAGATGTTCCGCCAATGAGATTGCTTCCCGTGCCGTTTTCTCCGCGCTGGCAAACTGTCCAGGGTTTCCTGCGCGCCGCTCGAAATCAGCAGCTTTTGCATTTCTTCGCGGCGGTAACCGGACATCCGGAAGAAGTTCACCGCCGGCCGCGTGTACGGCAACGCTTCAGCGGGGCGGTCGTATTGAACGTACAGCGCCGCCAGTGAGAGCTGCCCGCGCGCCTGGCTGAACAGCGCGCGGCTGCGGCTGGCCAGATCCAGTCCTTGCTGGAAATAACGCTCCGCCGCCCGCGGCTCGCCGCGCCCCGAATAGACGTTTCCCAAATCGAGCAGGCCAATCGCGGCGGTGGCGACCATACGATTATCGAGCGCCGTTTTCACGGCGTCCTCCGCGGCGACCCGCGCCCGGTCCACATCTCCGGCGTTGCCGTAAACCATGGCCAGCGCCAGTTGCAGGCGGATTTCATGCTCCCGATCTTCCGTGTTGGCGGCTCGCTCAGCCGCTCTTCCTGCGCCAGCGAAACCGCTTGCAGCAGGAGTTCGCGGGCATGCTCGGATTGGTCTAGTTCCGCGTAAGCCGCGGCCAGGTCCGCATACGCGGGCGCGTGGCGGGGGTCCATGGCCACAGCTTCCTCCAGGTCGCGCCGGGCGGCTTCGTACGTCACGGCCCGCAGCGCCTCAAGGCCGCGCCGGTACCAGCGCGCCGCTTCCGGTTTGGGCCGGTAGGGCCGCCGCGCCCACGCCCACCAGCCTCCGCCCAGCGCCAGCGGAATGGCCACCGCGCCCGCCCTGATCGCATACTGCCGCCGGGTCCAGTATATTCGCGGCAGCCGCCAGCCGTCTCCCGTAAAGAGCGCCGCCACTTCGGAGGCGGCGAAACGCCGCTCCGGTTCCACCGCGAGGCAGCGGCGGATGGCCGCCTCCTAATCGAGGTCCGGCACGAGCGCCCGCGCCGAAGGCACGCCGCCCGCGACCCGCTGCATCGCCGAATGAATAATGTGCCGGTCGTCAAACGGCAGCCGCCCGGTCGCCATCTCGAACAGCACCACACCGAGCGAGTAGATGTCGGAAGCCGGGCCGGCAGCCACTCCGCTCAATTGCTCGGGCGACATATAGGGCACCGTGCCGGCGAGCCGGGCGTCCCTCGATGCGCTCTCCTTGCCGGCTGCGCCGGCGGCCGCGGCGCGCATTTCCAAACCGGCCAGTCGAAAATCCGTAATCACCGCGCGCCCCCCGGAGAGCAGCACGTTGGCGCTCTTGAAATCCCGGTGGACAATGCCCGCCGCGTGCGCCGCCGCCAGCCCCTCCGCCATCTGCGCAATCAGCGGGAAACGCCTCCTGCTTCGCCAATCTCCCCGCCCGTCCGATCCGTGCCGCCAGCGTCTACCCTTCCACGAGTTGCATAGTGAAAAAGTGCAGCGGCGGCCGCCCGCCATCGGCAAACTCGTGAACGCCCACTTCATACACCCGGCACACGTTGGCATGCGTGACCCGCCGTGCCATCTGAATCTCGCTCCGGAAGCGGGTCACCAGTTCCGGATCGAAGCTCAGGTCCGCCCGCAGCGTTTTGAGCGCGACTGATTCGTTCAGAAGCCGGTCGCGAACTTCATAGACTTCCCCCATTCCGCCCCGGCCCAGCAACCTGGTAACGGCCGGCGATCACGTCACCCGCCGCCAGCGAAAAGCTCAGGTGTACCAGCGGCTGGTTGAGAAACGATTTCGTTTCTTCCGCCGCCTCGTGCTGCCGGACCAGATTGAGCACTTCGCCGCGCAATTGTTCATCCTCCGCGCAAGCGTGTCCGATAAACCTAATTCCGGCGATTGGGTGACCCGAGTCGGCGAGTAAGGCTCTGATATGGTGAGTGATGCCCGAAAAACCTACCACGACAACTTCTCACCTTTCGGGTGAGACCTTGGAACGAGCCTTGATGACAACAGAGCCGAGC
>DATGKM010000164.1:0-4292 GCA_035294665.1 Bryobacteraceae bacterium
TGTCCGCTTCCAAGCCCGCATCGGTCAGTTGCTGCATGTGCGCGAAACCCGGCCCCATGTCGGTATACCCGCTCTCGAATCCGGGCCCGCTGCGATGGAACAACTCGGGCGCGATCGCCAGGTAACCCTGGCGGCCGAACCGCTCGGTCACATCGCGGATATGCGAGTTGATGCCGAAGATCTCCTGGAACACGATCAGTCCGGCGCGCGGCTTTCCATCCGGCCGCGCAACGTAGGCGCGCATTTGCGTGCCATCGTTTACAGAGAGGTTAACGAATTCGCTTTTCATGTGGATTGCTCAGAGGGGATTATATACCACGCATCGGGCTTTCAGCTCATCCTCGAAAATGCTTCTTTATCGAATCCCACCACCACCTCGCCGTCTTTCACCAGGATCGGCCGCTTGATCAGATTCGGATGGACGGACATCAGGCGCAACGCTTCGGCCCGCGGCGGCGGATGGTTGCGCATATCGCGTTCGCGATAGAGTTCATTGCGCGAATTCAGAAATTCGCGGTAATCGCGTTTCCCGATCAGCCGGTCCAGTTCTTCCACGGAAAGCCCCCGGCTGAGATCGGCCTCTTCAAAAGCCGCCCCCCTTTCGCGAAGAAAACTTCTCGCTTTACGGCAAGTGGTTCAAGTAGGCTTCAGATAAACTTTCATAATTTGTAAATGGTGAGTCCGGAAAGCAGCTTGGGATAGAAATCGGTGGATTTCTGCGGCATTACGCCGCCGCTGAAAGACGTAGCCGCCACCTGCTCTATGGAGGTTGGCTTCAGCAGGAAGGCGATCTGCGCCGCGCCGCCGCGGGCTGCTTCGATCGCCGCCTCCAGGCCGCGCACGTAGCGCAAATGCTTCTCGTCGCGAATGGCCTCCGGGCTGATGTCCAGCACTTTTTCGAGAAGAACTTCGTGCAGGATGCGGACATCCAGCGCGCCCCGCGCGTCCCGGTGCTCGAGCATGTTCAGGCGGTCCCCGATCGCCGCGCCGATGATTGTGCGGTCCGGCCGCGCGGCCCACGCTTCCTTGAGCCTCGCCACCGAATCGATCTCGCTGGTATCGAACTGCTCGCCCGCCCAGCGCAGGAAGCGATGAGGCAGCAGGCCGGGATCGAGGCCGTTCACCAGCCGGTGCGTGGCCAGAATTTTCAGGCCGGGCGAGTGCATGTTCACGAAGGTCATCATCACGCGGTCCGCGCCGGGCAGATCCGGATTCTGCTCGCGAAACGCCAGCGCCGTCTCATAGCGATGATGGCCATCGGCGATCAGCAGCTTTTTGTCCGCCATCAGCCCGCAAATCCGGGAGAGCGCCGCGCCCGCGCCAATCTTCCAAACGCGATGAACCGCGCCATACTCGTCGGTGACTTCGACCATCGGCCGCTCGCGGGCCGCGTCCTCCAGAATTCGATCCACGGCGCCCGCGGGGTCCGGATACAGCATAAAGATCTGGCCGAAGTGGGCGTGCGTGTGCCGCAGCAACTCCATCCTGTCCTTCTTGGGTCCGGAGAGAGTCTGCTCGTGGCGGTGCACCACGCCTTCGGAATAATCCACCACTGCCCCTAAACCGATAAATCCCTTACGCACCAGCCGCTCTCCGGTATCGGGAACAGTGAACTCCTGGAAGTATGGAAAAATGCCGGGCTCGCTCTCCTGCGCCAGAATGCCGCTCGAAATCCAGTCGTTCAAGTATTGCGCCGAACGCGTGTAGACGTTATTGGCCTCCGAATCGTCCGGCTGCGCTTCACCTAGAATGATGCGGACAAAGTTATAAGGGCTGAGCGAGAGATAACGCCGCCGCATTTCCGGAGAGATCTTGTCATAAGGCTGTGTGACCAGGTTCTCCGCCGGGCCGGCTTTGGCCGTGTAACGGAACGGCTGAAAAGGATAGATTTGCGCCAAGCTTCAGAATAACTGAAGCAGTCGGAAGCCGCGACCGCCGGCGAGCGGTCACGCTTGCTTCCGTAAAACTTCCGCGCGCGCGAGGCGCTCTTCACGATACGGATCGTTCACCGCTCTGCACTCGTTGTTCCAGATCATGGTCGCCCGCCGCGTGGTGTCGAACGGCTCCCATTTCGGAATGCCCTTATGATTCGGATTTCCGGTGCGCGCAAACGCCGCGAATGCCCCGCTCATCTTGTCCGCCAGCGGTTGCCGCTCCGGCCCTGTCCCCACCATCGATTCGGCGATATCCACGTTCTCGAAAACGAACGGAATATCCAGCGTGTGATAGGACCGCAGCTTGCCTTCCCGCACCGGCGAATACCACTGGAAATAAGCTTTGTAAACCGGCGCTTTCCCTTGTTCGGCCTTCCGTTCCGCTTCAATATCGGTCCCGGTGCGGAAATTGGAGGCATCGGTCGAGATAATAAAGAACAGGTCGAGATTGCTCGCCTTCGGCCGGCCTTTCTTATAAACGGCGATCAGTTTTTCCGCCGCGCTCCCATCGATCCGAAGCTGCTGCGCCACGCGGCCGCGCAGCGCCGCATCGTCCAGCGGATCGAAATTCACGTTGTTATTCCAGGTGACTTCCGTTTCCGTGGAACTGATCATGAAGGGGACGGTCGCGCTGAGCGGGGATGCCACCGGATCGAATGGATCGGCGGGAAGCGTGCGCCCGTCCGTCACGGGCGCCAGTTGCAGCCCGCGAACCGCGTGCATGGCTTCCAGCAGTTGCGCCCGCGGCATCTTCTGCAACTCTTCCACCTGGTTCGGTTTCAAACCCAGCTTCGCCAGAAATGCTTCGGCGCCCATCGTCGCCCGTTCCCGCGGGACGCCCTTCACATCCGATCCGCTCATGGCGATCGCCCTGTGGAACAGGCCCTTGGCGGCGGGCATCGCCATCAGCGTGCTCACTTTGCCGCCCCCGCCCGACTGGCCGAAAATCGTCACGTTGCCGGGATCGCCTCCAAAAGCCGCGGCGTTGTCCCGCACCCATTCGAGAGCCGCAATGCAATCCAGCATGCCCACGTTGCTCGCCTGCGCGAACTTCTCCCCGCCCAACTCCGCCAGATACAAATAGCCGAACACGTTCAGCCGGTGGTTCACCGTTACCACCACGACATCCCGTTTCGCCGCCAGGTTGGCGCCGTTATACATGTTCCAGTTGCCCGAGCCGGCCGAATAGCCGCCGCCATGAAACCAGACCATCACCGGCCGCTTGCCGCCGCCCGGAGCGGGCGTCCACAAGTTGAGGTTCAGGCAATCTTCATTTCCGTGGCCATCGCTCTTGGGCTGCTGCGCCATCGATTCCGGAATCAGATTGGAGGGCGTCTGCGGAGAGGCCGGCCCGTATTCGAGCGCATCGCGAATCTCAGTCCACGGCCGGGGCTTGGCGGGCGGCAGAAAGCGCGTACCCTCGGTGGAAGCGCCATAGGGGACCCCTTTAAACGCGTGAACCTTTCCTTCAATCGCGCCGCGGATCTTGCCGCTGCTGGTAGTCACGATCGAGCCCGCGCTCGCGGCCTTCGCCGCGCAGGCAGCCCCCGCCGCAATGGCATTGACGCGCAAAAACGCACGGCGATTGAGAGTCGTTTCCATGTCCGTTCCCCCCTGGGGTTCCAAATGAGCGCCAAACATTATATACTCTGCCGCCAAGTATGAGGAGCGTCGTACTCACCGCCATTGTTCTCACGGTGACCGCCTCGGCCCAGGACTTCGACGGCAAGCAAATCGCCGCCGCGCTGGCGCGCAATGATATCCCGCCAACTCCTCGCCTTGCCGGCGGCCATCCCGACCTCGGCAACTCCAAAGGCTCCTGGGAGCCGCCCGGCGTGGGCGATATGGCCGGCCACCACGGCGGCTTCGCCGGCACAGCCCAGCCGGAACATGTCGTGGATGTTCCGTTTCTGCCGTGGGCCAAAAAGCTCTATGAAGAACGGAACGCCAATATCACGAAAGACGATCCGGAAGGCTTTTGCCTCCCGCCCGGCATTCCGCGCATGTATGCCACCTCATTCCCGTTCCAGATCTATCAATTGCCCGATCGTATCCTGTTCGTGTTTGAAGGCGGGGCGCACATGTGGCGCGTAGTCTATATGGATGGCCGAAGCCATACTCCCCCCGCCAAGCTGAATCCCACCTATCTCGGCGAAGCGATCGGCCACTGGGAAGGCGATACGCTGGTGGTCGATGTCACCGGGCTGAACGACCGGAGCTGGATCGACGCCGCCGGCCACCCCCATACCGAACAGCTTCACGTAATCGAGCGCTTCACCCGCCTCAACGAACTGGTCCTGCACTACCAAGCCACCATCGACGATCCCGGCGCTTACGCCAAGCCGTGGACCACAAGCT
>DATGKM010000165.1:0-3774 GCA_035294665.1 Bryobacteraceae bacterium
AAAGACGAGAATTCCCTTACTGGACAGCATCTTGCATTGGGAAATTCCAACTTCGCCGAAGTTGGGACCGGAGCTCCAAACCTGACCCTGGTAGCCGCCCAGCTACCATTCAAAACCACAGGCCCCGAGGGTAGATCAACGTTCAACTTCGGAATTCAGGTTTATAAAGACCCGGTCCTCACCTCCGACGGTCAGCGTGTCGGATTTCTTTCAATGACAACTCCGGGCGCGGCTGGAGTACCGGGTTCTTTTCAGGTGTACCTCATGAACCTCGATGGCTCCGGCCTCGAGGCGCTCACTGCCGATCCCGACGGCGTTTCCCAATTCACGCTCTCCGACGGCGGCCAGAATGCGTGGTACGTCTCGAATACAGCTCTGTATCAGGTGAATGTACCGACCCACCAGGTACAACAGCGGATTCCGCCGAGCGGTCCGGCATTTGCGAGTTACAGCCCCTCGCCCGGGTCTGCGATCGTAATCATGGAGCCGGGTTTGGCGATAACACGGTTGTCGGCTTGAACGGATTGCCGGCGCCGATCACTGGAAGGACGAGCGACGGAAAAACGATCTACAGCCAGATACCGTGGGAGACTCCGCCGGGAACTTCCGTGAAGCTTTCGATTGATAATGGCTCGCCGTTCGAATTGCTGAACAAGGAATTCACGGTAATCGCGTACGCTCCCGAATTCGTCGTGGGGCCATTTCACCAGGACTGGAGCGGCATAGTTTCGCTTGCCAGTCCGGCGCGCCCCGGCGAAGCGATCCACTTTTACATTTTGGGGCTTGGTCCGGTCGATCCTCCGGTCAAGGATGGTGAACCGGGCCCCACCAGCCCACTCTCGCTCGTGACGACACCTGTGCAATGCAATGCGCCAGTGTTGTTCGCCGGTTTGGCGCCCGGCCTGATTGGGTTCTACCAACTGGACGTGCACCTCCCCTTGACGGGACTGGGGAATTTCGAGCTTTCATGCGTAAAGTCTTGAGTTACTCCTTCTAACCCAACAGCCGCGCGGCAGGTTTGGAAAAATACGTCAGAATAATGCCCGCCCCCGCCCGGGCAATCGAAGTCAGCGTTTCCATCATGGTCCGTTCGCAATCCAACCAGCCGTTCCGCACCGCCGCCATGATCATGGAGTATTCGCCGCTCACCTGGTAGGCGGCCAGCGGCACATTGTAGCGGTCGCGCGCCTGGCGGATCAGGTCGAGATACGGCATGGCGGGTTTCACCATGATCATATCCGCGCCCTCTTCCAGATCCAGTTCGATTTCCTTCATCGCCTCGCGCCTGTTGGCCGGGTCCATCTGGTAGCTGCGGCGGTCGCCGAACTGCGGGGCCGAATCGGCCGCTTCGCGGAAGGGACCGTAGAATGCCGAGGCGAACTTGGCGGCATAGGAGAGCACCGCAATGTTTTCGAATCCGTTCGCATCGAGCGCCTTGCGGATCGCCCCCACCCGCCCGTCCATCATATCGGATGGCGCTACGATATCGGCCCCAGCGCGGGCATGCGATACGGCCGTCTTCGCGAGCCATTCCAAAGTCGCGTCGTTATCCACGTCGCCGTTTTTGATCAAGCCGCAGTGGCCATGGCTGGTGTACTCACAGTTGCAGACGTCCGTCATGATCAGCAGGTTGGGCGTCTCGCGGCGGATGGCGCGGATAGCAGTCTGCACGATGCCATCATCGGCGTATGCGCCCGAAGCCACCTCATCTTTACTTTCGGGCAGGCCGAACAGGATCACGCCGCCAATCCCCAGCTTCTCCACTTCCTCGCACTCCCGCACCACCTGATCCACCGACATCTGGAACTGGCTGGGCATCGATCCGATTTCCCGCTTCACCCCCTCGCCGGGACACACGAATAGCGGCAGGATGAACTGCGCCGGATGAAGGCGGGTCTCGCGAACCACCCGCCGTAGCGCCTCGCTGGCCCGGAGCCGGCGGGGACGATGAGTTGGAAAGGGCATCGCTTGGATTGTAACGCGCGAGCGCAACCCCTCTGGCCGCCCCTCCATTCTGGCTCCTGGCTCTGACTGTCGCCCCCGTCCGCCCGTCCCCAGCTTAGTACCTGCCCTAGAACGGTACTCCGCATGCGGGGGGGCTTGACAGGGACTTACACCCGGTTAGAATATTTGTCAATAAAGTGCTGTTTATGCAAGCCGCCTGTGACCACAATCGCACCCAGGTCATCGCCCGTCGCGATGGCGTAGACTACGTCGAATGCCTCGATTGCCGCCAGATTTTTGAAGCCGAAGACCTCGAACCTGTCACTGTCGAAGAGGACGAGGAATAAACGTTCCTTCCGCCGAAATTCCCTCTCGCCTATGTGCCACGGGTGTAGTGCCGGTACCTTGTTAGCATGGAGTAGTGTACGATCTCGCATACTTCCGTGCGCACCTCGACGAGATTGCCGGCCGTCTGGCAACGCGCGGCAACGCCCTGAATCTCGACCACCTGCGGAACCTGGACGCCCGCCGCCGGGCCGCCATTTCCCGCGCCGAAGAACTCAAACGCCGCCGCAACGAGGAGACCGCCGAAATCGGCCGCTTGCGGCGGGAAGGCGTCGACACCGCCGCCCAGCAGAAGAATGTCCGCGCCCTGGCCGAGGAGATCGCCGTCCTCGATGAACAAGTGAAGACGGCCGACGAAGAGTTCCGTCAGCTGCTCGCCGGCATCCCAAATGTCCCCCACGAAAGCGTTCCCGTAGGCAAGGATTCTGCGGATAACGTTGAGCTCCGGCGGGTTGGCCAGCCCCGCCAGTTCGATTTCCCACCTAAAGCCCACTGGGACCTGGGGCCGGAATTGGGTATTTTGGACCTGGAACGGGCCTCCAAAATTACCGGTGCGCGCTTCGCGCTCTATTGGGGGCTGGGCGCTAAGCTTGAGCGCGCTCTCATCAATTTCATGCTCGACGTCCACACCCGTCACCACGGCTATACCGAGGTGCTCCCGCCATTTATGGTCAATTCCCAGAGCCTGTACGGCACTGGCCAGTTGCCGAAGTTCAAGGAGGACCTGTTCAAGTGTGAGAATCACGATTTCTGGCTCATTCCCACTGCGGAAGTACCGGTCACCAATATCTACCGAGATGAGACCATCGACGCCGCCACGCTCCCCGTAAAGCTCTGCGCCTATACGCCTTGTTTCCGCAGCGAAGCCGGTTCCTATGGACGCGATGTGCGCGGCATCATCCGCCAGCACCAGTTTCAGAAGGTGGAGCTGGTGAAATTTACCCGCCCGGAAGAAAGCTACGACGAACTGGAAAAATTGACCGCTGACGCCGAGGATATTTTGGTGCGCCTGGGCTTGCCCTTCCGGACCGTAGTGCTTTCCACCGGCGATATGGGGTTTTCGTCCGCCAAGACTTACGACATCGAGGTCTGGTTGCCCGGGCAGAACGATTACAAGGAGATCTCTTCCTGCTCCAATTTCGAGGCATTCCAGGCCCGTCGCGCCGGCATCCGGTACCGGACGGGTAAGAAAACCGACTACGCCCACACGCTCAACGGCAGCGGCCTCGCCGTCGGGCGGACATGGGTTGCCATCGTGGAGAATTACCAGCAGAAAGATGGGAGCGTGGTGGTTCCGGAGGCGCTCCGCCCGTACCTTGGCACGGAGGTCATCCGGGGCCGTTGAACCTAATTCCGGCGATTGGGTGACCCGAGTCGGCGAGTAAGGCTCTGATATGGTGAGTGATGCCCGAAAAACCTACCACGACAACTTCTCACCTTTCGGGTGAGACCTTGGAACGAGCCTTGATGACAACAGAGCCGAGC
>DATGKM010000166.1:0-23517 GCA_035294665.1 Bryobacteraceae bacterium
CCGGCCAAGACGATCGAAAACATGGAATCCAGGAGGAAAACGGGGAAATAGAGGGGGATAAAGACCGACTCAAATGATCGAAACTCACTTACCGAAAGCCGACGGAGATGGCGTTTACACAAAATACTTGACAAGCCCCGGATGCCGATTTGATCTTGGGGAAGGTGGAGCGACTTTGTCAACGGATTTCTAACTCAGGACACTAGCTACTCGGCTCCATGCAGGAAATCCTCAACCACCTCCCCAGTGGCGCGCTCGTTCTCGATTTGGGGTGCGCATCGGGAAGCTTTCCGCGCTCCGCCACCGCCGCTACCGTCGTGCGGTTCGACCGGGACCCGCACGGCCGCGCCCAGGGTGAATCCCGCGTGCAGGGAGACGCATCGCTTCTACCCTTCGCGGACCGTGTCTTCGACGCGATCATCTCCAATCACAGCCTGGAGCATTTCGACCGCCTCGACGCCGCTCTCAGCGAGATCGGCCGGGTGATCAAACCCGGCGGAGCTTTGTTCGTTTCCGTTCCCGATTCTTCCACGCTTACCGACAGGCTCTACCGCTGGCTCGGCCGCGGCGGAGGCCACGTGAACGCCTTCACCTCTGCTCCAGCATTGGCCGCCAGAATCGAAGGCGCAACCGGGCTGAAGCACGTTGCCTCGCGCACCCTATACTCATCGCTCTGTTTTCTCAACCGGCATAACGCTTTGAAACCGCGGCCGCGCCGCCTCCTCCTTCTCGGCGGAGGTTTCGAAATGTCCTTGACCGTATACGTATGGCTCTCCCGCCGTTTGGATGCTCTCTTCCACCTGCGCACGGGCATCTATGGCTGGGCCTTGTATTTCGGAAACGTGCCGGAGCCGCCTGCCACGGAGGCGTGCCCAAACGTCTGTATCCGCTGTGGAAGCGGCACTCCAGCCTCCCTCCTCAAGCCTGAATCCCCGCGCCGGATTCTTTGGTTTTCCACGTATCGGTGCCCTTCTTGCGGAACCCTCAATCCTTTCGTTGGCACATAGCCGGCGCTTTGGCGTTACCGGGCGGTACTCCTCTCTCCCCGGCCAATACGCCAAAATGCCGCTAAACCGATGGAAGCTGATCGAAAGCGCAATCCACCAGCGCGCGACCTTGCTCAACGCCATTCTGGCCGATCTTTACGGCCCGCAAAAGCTGTTGCGCGACGGTCTGCCGCCACCCGAGCCTCTGATCCAACGCCACGCCGGAAGAAAGATGCCGAGCCGATCCCGTCATCCCTTTCTCACACCAACTTCGAGTTCGTCTGGTTCAGCCCGTCGCGGATCTCCCGCGCCAATTCGAGCGAGTCCCCCGTCTTGAACTGGCACGAAAAGTAGAGCCCCCACTTCCTTTCGCGCATCACCTTCACAACGCCCATCGCCTCAGAAGCCAACATCCCGAAATCCACTACCGCCGCGGCGTTCTGGCCTCCACCGTAAGGCTGGAAAGAAACCGGCGCCGCCAGGTTTAAATAGGGGCTCACGGCGATCCCGCCCAGCGTGATCTGCTCCGCCCGCGGCACCTCGAAACTCACGATACCGTCTTCCTTCACGCTCGGCGAAGCTCCCAAAATCCGGCCCAGCAGGTCGGCCGGCAGCGGAGTCGCCGGGCTTTGCGGCAAACTCTGCGGAAACGGCGTCGATGTCACGCTCAGGGCCGCTTTCAATCCGCGCGCCACCTGCTCCATGTCGCCCACTGCCCGAAAATCGTGTCGAACCCCGCCGGCGCGCCCGGAGCGCTCCGGTACGCACTCTGGCCGGAAGCGGTCTGTGCGCGCACCGCCTTAGCCGCTACGCAGCCGCTCGCTGCCGCTCCCCCCAGAGCGAACAGCCGCCGCCGGCTGATTGCGCCTGAAAACAAATTCATAAACGTACATTCCTTACTGCATAGGTTCGCCGAAGCGGCGTCGGGAAGCGGCCTTACCTTCTTTTTACCGGTTCGATCCGGCTGCCGCTGTTGCGGAATGCCCAGGCGCGGCGCGCCCCGTGCGAACTCCATTGTTGGTAGATGGCGTGCTCTTTCGCGGCATATAAGCCGGCCGGCCTCCATTACTCTCGGAGTCATCGCGGGCGGATTGATCGTTGGGTCGCTGGCCATTTATCTTGCCGCCAGATTCGGAGGCATCTCCCTAGCCACCACCTCCGAGCCGTTACCCTTCGAGGAGGCCTTGGCCCATACAGCCTTGCACGGGCGTTAGCATGGTTCCTGGAGCATGCACATGCAACTCGGAATGATCGGCTTGGGCCGAATGGGAGCGAACATCGTCCGTCGCCTGATGCGGCACGGGCACCGTTGCGTGGTATTCGATACGAGCGCCGCCGCTGTCGGGCAACTCGCCGCCGAAGGCGCTACCCCGTCCTCTTCTCTCGAAGAGTTCGTCTCTAAGCTGGAAGCGCCGCGCGCAGTCTGGTTGATGGTGCCCGCCGCGGCGGTCGACGGCCTCATCCAGCAGATCTCTCCCCTGCTCGCTTCCGGCGATATCTTTATCGATGGCGGCAATTCGTATTACATCGACGATCTCCGCCACTCGCAATCCCTCGCGCCCCGCGGCATTCATTTCGTCGACGTCGGAACCAGCGGCGGTGTCTGGGGCCTGGAACGCGGCTACTGCCTCATGATCGGTGGCCCCCGCCCCGTGGTCGAGCACCTCGATCCGATATTCCGCGCGCTCGCCCCCGGTCTCAATGCCGCCCCCCGCACGCCCGGTCGCGATCGCATCAAAAACGGCGCGCCGGCCGAATATGGCTATTTGCATTGCGGGCCTTCCGGCGCAGGTCACTTCGTCAAGATGGTGCACAACGGCATCGAGTACGGTGTGATGGCCGCCTATGCGGAAGGTCTGAATATCCTGAAGCACGCCAACGCCGGCTGCCGCGAACAGACTCATGACGCCGAAACCGCCCCCTTGCGCAACCCCGAGCATTACCGCTATGACTTCGACCTCGCCGAAGTCGCCGAGGTCTGGCGGCGCGGCAGCGTCATCGCCTCCTGGCTGCTCGATCTCACCGCCGCCGCGCTGTTCGAACAGCCCGATCTGGCCAAATTCTCCGGCCGGGTCTCTGATTCTGGCGAAGGCCGCTGGACCATCCAGGCTGCTGTCGACGAATCCGTTCCCGCCCCTGTCCTCACCAGCGCCCTTTATGCACGTTTCGGTTCGCGGGGCGAAGCCGAATTCGCCGACAAGCTCCTCTCCGCCATGCGCTACGCTTTCGGCGGGCACCTCGAAAAGCAAGGCTGAGGCAGCTTCCTCGGAACTATTCAGTACTTACCAAACTTACGTGACGTATAGTACAATCCTCACATGCGGCTGGTCTGCGCACTTTTGTTATTTGCCTCCAGTAGTCTGTCAATGACTCCTCTCGAAGCCCGCCTCGACCATCAGATGAAAACCTGGCAGCGGCGGCTCAGCCTGGAGGATTGGAACCTCACCGTCCGGCTGGTCCGGCAGTCGGAACTCGACCCCAATTCCTGGGGCATGGCTGAGTGGGACCCGGTTGCCAAAACCGGGGTCATCAGCGTGCTCGATCCACGCGATTACAACCTCCATGGCGGCGAGCTGAAGCTCGACATGGAATGCACCATCGTTCACGAACTGGTGCACATTCAGGTCTCCCCTCTTGCCACCCACGATGAGGCCGTGCGCGAAGCAATCGTCAATAAGATCATGGCCGCGCTGATCAACCGCGCCTGCCCCAATTGAAATCCGCCGGGTGAGGTGGCCGCCCGCGCCCCAGACGAACCCGCGCCCCCGCCTCGCCCCCTCCCGGTTAACCGCGTCTAAACAGCGTCAAACTGACTCCAAAACGGCCCCAAAAGGCTATTGCGTTTCGAGCGCACGTGATATAATGCCGTCCCGAGGCTGCTTCAGGGGACCGCCTCTTCGGTGTTGGTGAACCTGTAAAAAAACTGGCATGAGGGAGATATGAGCTATAAGCGAACGCTGTTAGCGCTGGTTATCACTGTGCTTTTGTTACTGCCGGGCCAGTCGCTCTTTGCGCAATCGGCCGGAACGGGCGCGCTGACTGGGACGGTAACCGATCCTTCGGGGGCGGTCATTCCGAATGTGACCGTGACTTTGACGAACACCGCCACCGGCCAGGTGCGCACGGTGAAGGCGGGCGCGGACGGAGTGTACCGCTTTGCCTTGATTCCGCCGGGGACGTACCGGGTGAAATTCGAGGCAGCGGGTTTCAAATTAGCGGAAGTCCCGTCGGTGAATGTCAATGTGACGGAGACGCCGGTCTTGAACCAGTCCCTGGAAGTGGGACAACAGGCCGAATCCGTGGTGGTCGAGGCACAAGCCGCCCTCCTCCAGACCGCCGATTCCACGCTGGGGACCACGGTCGGTTCGCAACAAGTGGTTGGACTTCCTCTAAGCAACCGCAATTACACCCAGTTGCTCAGCATGGCGCCGGGCGCGCAGGCCAACGTGGCCAATGCCACCGCACTGGGCAGAAACACCATGGATATCAGCGTCAACGGCGTGGATCCGGAAAACAATAACTACCAAATGGATGGAGTATCCATCGTCAATACCGCCAATACGGGCAGCGCCAACGATGCCGGCATTTACACCGGCATCGGCATTCCCAATCCGGATGCTATCCAGGAATTCAAGATTCAGACTTCCACTTATGACGCCAGTTATGGCTCGCACCCAGGAGCGAACGTCAACGTAGTTACTCGCTCCGGCACCAATACCTTTCATGGGGGCGCTTGGGAGTTCTTCCGCAACTCCGATCTGAACGCCAATACTTTTTTCGATAATCGCGATGGCGGCGGTCAGAAGCAGATCTTTAATCAAAACCAGTTTGGTGGCGACTTCGGCGGCCCCGTCAAGAAGGACAAGCTCTTCTTCTTCGTAAACTACCAGGGGACGCGCCAGAAAAACGGCTACTCCGGTTCCGCCGATGAGTTCCTTTTCCCGCTGCCCGCGGATCGCACGGCCGCGAACGTAGGAGCCGCGCTGTGCCCGGCGAACCATCCCACGCCCGCCGGCGCGCCGAATCCTTACAACACATTCCTTGGCCCGCTCACCGGAATGCAGTTGGCGTGCGATGGTTCCAACATCAATCCGACGTCGCTCGCACTGCTGAATGCCAAGCTGCCCAATGGTCAGTATTACATTCCAGGCAACCCCAGTGGCCAATACGGCCCGGTGCTTTTTAGCGCTCCCGATATTTATAACGAAAACCAAACCGTCGACAATGTGGATTACGTCATTAACAGCAAGAACACCTTCGCGGCGCGCTTCTTTTGGACTTCCAGCAATACTTTGGAACCGATTGCCAATAATCTGCCCGGAACGCCGATCACTCTCCGGTACGGCAACATCGATCCCGTCGTGAAACTCACGACATTGGTGACGAACACGTTCGTGAACGAAGTCCATGTGGCCGGGCAGCGAAACGGGCAGCACGGAAGCGACTCTACGGTGACAACGCCGCAAGCCATCGGGCAAGCAACCATCGTTCCCACGATCACAGAGCTTCCGGTGACCGTGATTTTTAATGGACCCAGCATGAACGGGTCGCTCTATCCCAGCAACAGTCCCACCGATCAGATGCAATACGGTGACCAGATTTCTTGGACTCACGGTGCGCACACGATTCGTGCCGGCTACGAATTCCAGTACACGCAGTGGCCCATTACCTTCGAAGGACTGGAACGCGGATTCCTGTTTTATGGAACCTTCGCCGATTGGCTGATCGGCCGTGCCGGCTGCACGCCGGGCGACACCAGTTGCAGTGTCAGCAATCCCGGAAATACAAACGGCGGCATCTTAAGCAACATCCTGCAGTGCCTCTTCTGCGTGCGCGGCGGGCCGAACGGCGTTGTGCACAACTATGTCGAGCACAATCATTCGGCATTTGTGCAGGACGATTGGAAGGTGAGCCGGCGTTTGACGCTGAACCTGGGAGTTCGCTGGGAGTACGACGGTATGTATAGCGACAAATACGGCAACCTGACGAACATCTGGCCCAGCCAGCTTGCGACAGTGCCGGTGCCGCCCACAGCCGCCACCACTGCAGGCCCTGGGCTTGTCGGTTATGTGGTGCCGAGCAACTACACCGCGCACTATCCTGCTCCGCCCCAAGGCGTGCTGGTTTCCAAAAAGAGCGATCCCCTTCAAACCGGCCCTCCACTGAGCAACTTTGGTCCGCGCATCGGCTTCGCGTTTCAGCCGAAAGAAGGAGGCAAGCTCGTTATTCGCGGCGGATTCGGCATGTTCTACGACCGCATCGGCGGGGGCACCTTCGTGCATGGCCTGGAGCAGGGCTATCCATACGCCGTCACGCTCGATTACAGTGGCGCGTACCAATACAGCAACCAGAACCCATACCCCTCCACACCTCTAGGCACGTTCGCCTCTCGCTGGGCTAATCCTCAAACCGGCCTTACGTCCGCCCTGGATACTCCGATTATCGACCCGAACCTTCACACTCCCCTTACCCGCTCATACAACTTGAACGTTCAATACCAATTCGCTCCGAACTGGGTTTTAGAAGCAGGCTATGTGGGATCGGCTTCTTTGAATCTCCTCGACGGCTACCACAACATCAACACTCCTCTTCTGGCCAGCCCGTCCAATCCCATAAACGGGATTACCACCAACTCGATCACCAATGCCGCTCTCCGGGTGCCTTATCTGGGGTACATACCGGCGGGTATCGATGAAACTGCCTTCGACGGAATGGGTAATTACAACAGCCTGCAAATTAGCGTTCGAAAACAGTTTTCTTACGGCCTGACGTTGCAAGCGTCCTACACCTGGAGTAAGGATCTGAGCACCATGTGGGAGACAAATGCAAGTGGCAACCAAGGCGATAGCAACAATCCAAGCAATCTTGGGCAACAGTATGGACCGGCTACCTTCAACCATCCGAATCGTTTCATCGTCAATTACGCCTACGACCTGCCCCTCGGAACTCACAGAGGCGCGCTTGGCGTGCTGGTTAACGGTTGGAATGTTTCCGGGGTGACGACGATTCAGGATGGCACTCCGCTCACCATCAGCGATCAGAATGCCGGCACGGCGTTCGACCTCGGCACTTATGACACACCCCGCGCGCAGATGGCCCCGGGAGCGACGTATGCACAGGTCGCTACTTCCGGCGGGATCGAATCGCGGCTGGGCGGCCCCAGCGGTGGACCTGGTTATCTGAACATCAACGCGTTCGGCTCGGCTCCGATTGCGCCATACTCCACTGGCGGGGCGACGCTTTACGGCAACAGCGGCGTCGGGATAATCCTTGGGCCGGGCCAGTTCAACTGGGATATTTCTCTTATGAAGCAGTTCAAGATGACCGAGCGGCACAACCTGCTGTTCCGGGCGGAGTTCTTCAACACCTTCAATCATCCGCAATTTGCCAACCCGGGGACTACGGCCATCAGCACACCCAGCACATTCGGACAGATCACCGCGGTATCGGTGAATCCGCGCATCATGCAATTGGCCCTGAAGTATAGCTTCTGAAGTGCGCCGGGGCGGGCGTTACCAGCCCGCCCCGATCCGTAAGGCTCCCGATCTCACCCCAGTCAAGACCGCACGGGATCTACCCTAATTGTCTTCATACGAAATCGTCGCGAAAGCCTCCGAGCCCAAAGATGACCGTAAGTCCATGATGCAACTGCTGCCGGTGCGAGTGTTCATCATGGATCGGGTCGAACGGCCTTCGGAGAACTGACTCGTATAGATCAAAATGAAAGGAGGGACAATCAAACACTTATTCGTGTTTGGTCTGCTGGCATTCACCCTGTTGTTTTCTCTAGCACATGAAGTGATGCCCGAGATTTCAATAGATGCCCGACAGCTTCTAAAAATTAGGGCGCGTGAAGCAGGGTTCTTCACGCGCCTGTTCTTCGCTGGGAGTAAAGTACGCCAACAGGGCGATTGAGGCACCGAACCCGTGGCGACGGAACGTTACGGCCGGCGCGCGGAGCCAACGCCGGAAAGCGATTGCGTTTACGCGGCTGGCGGCAAAGATCAGCAGGCATCCGGCGGCGAGCATAAAGGCCATGGAAGGCTCGGGGACAGGGGACGGATCTGGAATCGGGCCGTTTACAGTGTCTATGAATTGAACCGAGAACGGACTTGCATCGACTGTGTTCCAGGTGCCGATGTCCCCGGTTTTAGCGTTTCCATCGTTCAGGTCGACAGCGAAGTGGCCGGTCGTGGTGCAGCCGGGGGCGTCAGGATTGCTGGAACAACCAGGCGGCAGAGGAAGTATCCCCGGATGTGCAGCATCCGTACCGTAAAAGAAAATCTGTAGCTCACCGGGGTTATACGCGATCAGACATGTCGTGAACACATCCGGCGACTCGCAGGTAAATACCGGCGACGACGTGGGATACTGCGCGGGATTGCCCCAGCTGAACCCGGATTGCGTCAGTCCCGGAACGTCCACCTGCACCACAAACTCCAATTGAGTAATGGTGCTGCCATAGGGATTGAAGAAATCGCAGAAACCGCCGCCGTCTGTCGGAGACGCGCTGCACGTCGAGCTGTACGTAAACGCGCTGCTGAGGCTGCCTGCATCTATGGCGATTTGCGGGTCCGCTGGCTGGACGTCGGCATGGGCCACGAACCAGAATCCGCCAAGCAAGGCGGCAAACGTGGAGAGGCGGGTAAGGCGCATTGGTCCTCTTGTTGCGACAGTTTACACCCATTAAGGCCGATTACCAAAAATTAGAAGATCGAGACGTACCAGTTTGAGTACTACTATGTTAGAACTCAAGGTTACCTACCGCTGGTTCCAGAGTACTGTTTGGCCAGATTCTCGAAATCCGGCAGGCCGCGCAGCGGTTTCAACTCCGGATCGTGTGACGCTTCTCTCCAGGAGTATCCGTTTTTCAGAGCTTGATTGAGATCTGCCACGGCTTCAGAGGTGCGGCCGGCCAGCGCGTTTATGGTGGCCTCGTCGTACATCAGCGTATTCAACACGGGATCGAGCGCGCGGGCCTGCCGGATGAACCTGATCGCCTGGCGGTCGTCTTTTTCCTTTGCGTAGAAGAGTCCCAGTTGCCCAAGCAATTCTGCGTCCTTGGTATTTACCTGATAGCTTTTGAACGCAAGGGCGATGGCTTGGTCATAGGCTATTTTCGCTTTGGCGGCATCGCCCGACCAGCGGTAGGCATCGGCCAGATCTCCCCGGAAGCTGAAGTCGTTCGGCGCCATCTCCACCGCCTTTTTGAACAGCGGAACTGCCTGGCTGTACTGCTCGAGAAAAAAGTAAGCGAATCCCAAGTTGGCATAGTACGCTGCAATCGGCTGTAACGTAATCGCCTTCTGGAACATGGGTACGGCTTGTTTCCATTCTCCTTCCCGCAGATATACCGCGCCCTGGTTGGCGTAGCCGGCGGCCCGGTCGGGATCGAGCTCGGTTACGTGCCGGAACGCCTGGAGCGCCTTTTCGTTCTGGCCCAGGCGGAACAACGCAAACCCAAGTTGGTTGTAGTTGGCCCAGAAGTACGGGTTTATCCGAGTCGCCTTTGTATAGGATTCAATTGCTTCTTTTGGCTTGCCGGCAGCCGTATACGCAATCCCCAGCCGCCGCAGGGCTTCGTCGGAATTCGGCGCAAGTGTCAAGGCGTGCTGCAACTCTACGATCGCTTCCGTGGTCTTTCCAGTTGCCGAATCGATGCTGCCCAGGGCGAAATAAACCTCCGGAAGTTGATCGTTAAGTTCCTCCGCCTGCTGCGCGGCGCCTCGGGCCTTCTCGATATAACCGGCGTCTTTGGTGCTGTCCCAAAGGTGCAGGTAGGTATCCGCCAGTCCCGCATAGGCCAGCGCGAAACGCGGATCAGCCTTGAGCGCGCCGGTAAACAGGCCGGCGGCCGCGGTAAACGCCTGCACGCCCTGTGCGCTCTGCGCACTATGCAACCGGCTCCGCCCCTGCAGATACAGCTCGTAGGCATCGCTGTTTTCCGTGGGGTTCACCGAACGGGCCGATTCGTCGTTCGTCAGCTTGATCTCCAGCGCCTTCACCACCTCACTGAAGGCGTTGCTTTCGAGCGTCAGCAGGTCCGCGCGATGTCCATCGAATTCCTTGTTGAGAAGGTTGCGCGCTTTCTTCCCCGTTTCATCGAGGGAAAGCGTGATGGCGATCCGATCGCCCGCGCCCTGCACGGTTCCCGTGACGAGCAGGGTCACGCCGAGCGCACGGGCCAGCTTTGCCGGATCTGCCGCGGAGACATCCTGTTTCCCTACAGCCGCATTTACCGCATTCGCCGATGCCACATACACGTTCCGCAGGCCCGCCAGCTTGGCGGAGAGCGAATCGACTACGCCGTCGGCCACAATGGTACTGGCCGGATCGCCCACCGCGCGGAACGGCAGCACCGCCAGGTAGTGTTGGAGAGCCGCAGGCGCGGCCGTGTCGGCGGCCCGGTGCGAGCGCGCCTTCCACCAGCGCGCGCCGGAAGCCGCTCCGAGGCCGAACAGCAGCCAGCCAAATACGATCAACCTCCGACGCGTTCGCCCGGAGAGTTTGGGAATTTGGATGCTGATGGTTTCGGCGTTGTGCAGGTCGGGCGCGGCGGGCGCTTTCGCCTGCCAGCCTTTCCCCAGCAAGTCAGCTGGGGCACGCTCCGCTTCGAGGTCGGCTAAAATTTCGCGTGCGTTCTGATAGCGCCTGGCCGGGTCCCTTTCCAGGCACTTCAAAATAATGGCCGCCAGGTATTCGGGCAGCTCGGGGCAGACCGTGCGGGGATCTTTCGGCTTCTCGTTCACCCGCTGGTACATGAGCTGCAAAGTCGATTCGCCGCGGAAGGGCACATCCGCCGTGAACATCTCGTAGAGAATCAGGCCCAGAGAATACAGATCGCTCCGGTGATCGATGGCGCCGGCTTCCACCTGCTCCGGCGACATATAGCGCGGCGTGCCCAGGATCTGGCCGGTGCGGGTCATCATGGTGGCTTCGGATTCGAGCGACTTGGCGAGTCCGAAATCCGATACATACACATTGTCCGCGCGGTCCACCAGGATGTTCTGGGGCTTCAGGTCGCGGTGCACCACGCCTTCGCTGTGCGCGGCATCGAGGGCGGCGCACAACTGCTTGGCGAATTTCAACGCCTGCGGAAATGGAAGGCGGCCGCGCTCACCGATCAGGTTGGCGAGATCGGCGCCCTCCACGTAGGCCATGGTGATGAATTTTATGCCGTTCAGATCTCCCAAATCATGAATGCGCAGGATATTTTTATGGGAGATTTTGCTGGCCAGCAACAATTCCTGCTTGAAGCGCGCCATGGTCTGCGGGCTGGTGGCCAGTTCGGGCCGCACCAACTTCAGCGCCACCGTGCGCCCCAGTTCGGAATCGTAGGCGCGGTAGACGGCGCCCATACCGCCCTGGCCGAGAAGCGCTTCAATGCGGTAACGCGGGCCGAAGAAACTGCCGGGTTGAAAATTGGTAGGGGTTGCGGCGCTATACGGCGCGCTCCAGGTACCCGGCTGGCTCACATCGGGGGGCGGTGACATAACCCCGGTGAGCATCTGCGCGCGATTGAGGGCGGGAGCAGGCGCCGTCGCGGTTTGGCCGCGGTCCAGTACCAGGGTTTCGGCATCGCCGGCCGGCGCGAACCCCTTTCCGCATTGGCCGCAAAATTTTACGTCATCCGGATTCGGGGCACCACAACCGGCACAAACCATGAACTCATCGCGTCGTGAGGTATCTCACTAATTATAGGTGTAGGAATCAGAGTTGGGGCAACTCAGCGGGAGCGGGGAAGGCGGCTGCGCCAAACCAGCGGGACCTGTTCCAGTGGATGATCGACAATAGCAGCGCGGCGCCGGCAAAAGCTCCGAGCGACGCGCCGGCGCCGATCCACTGCGGATCGGACGGGCGCAGGCGCAGGGTAAAGACGGCGTTCACCAGCACGGGCGCCACGCTTGCCAGCACGGCGGGCCAGGGCCGGTCGAGGGCGAATAGCGAGCGCGCGGTTATCTCGATGACGCTCCAGCCGATCAGCGTAGGGCCGAAGCCGAGGAAGACGGCGGCTACCAGACGCGTCGAGGCCGGTGTAAAACTGCCTCGCTCGAACAGCAATGCGATGGCGGGATGGCGCAGGACGAGCGCCACACTGGACATGGCAATGGCAATCAGCGCGGTAAACCACACGGTGCGATCGATTACGCGCAAGGCCTCGCGGAACCGCAAAAGGCTGCGGAGACGGGCGATCTCCGGCAGCAGCGAATTGCCCAGCGGGCTGACGAGAATGGCAAGCGGCACGCCGACCCCGCGGAGGCAGTATTCCATGGCCGCGGCCATGCCGGATCCCGCGTGGGTGGCATACGCGCGGGTGAACGTGACGTTTAGCGTGAGGCCCGCGGCGTAGGCGAGAAAGAAGGCCGGTTTGGCCAGCAGGCGGCGCCAGTCCAGCGTTACGAGCGATAAGCTTACAGGCGATAAGCCCGCGGGCGCGGCGGCCTCCGCGCGCATCACTTCTCCCGGCTGCCGCAAATGGGGCCGCGCCGCCACATGCACCACCGCTAGTTGCACGAACGCGCCGAGAGTATAGCCCACCGCGAATGCGTACACGCCGAGCGTCCGCCACAGGCTGAGGGCCGCAACGATGGTGCTGAAGTTCAGGGTTGCCTGGTAAAAGGCGGTGGGGCCGAAACGCCCCTCCGTGTAGAGCAGCGCCCAATAGAGCGCGCCCACTCCCGCGCCGATGCTCGAAGCCGCCAGAATGCGCGCCAGCACGACCGCGCGGTGGAACGCTTCCGCATCGAGGCCCGGCGCCAGAATCCGCATCAACCAGGGCGCGCCCGCGATGAGCAAGGCGGAAAGCGCCACAAACATGCAGCAGAAGACAGCCCGCAGACGCGTAAAGATCGCGTTGCGGGCAGCGGAACTCTCCACGGCCAGCATGGGCACGAAGCTGAATACCATGCTGTTGATCAGCATTAAATTCAGCGAATCCACCGGCCCCATGGCCACCGCGAGAGCATCGGCCCGGCTGTGCGTGCCCAGTAAATAAGCGGTGAGCGCGAAGCGCCCGAAGCCGATGATATTTCCCGCGAAGACGCCTAGGGCCAGCGTTACGCCGCCGCGCACCACCGGATTTTCTAGCGCGCCCGTCAAAGTAAGGGTTGAAGCTCCCCAGTCCGCTCAGGCTTTAGCGGCCAGAGCGCTCTTGGCGGCGGACAGGGCCGCTTCGTAGTTCGGAAAATCGGCCACTTCTTTCACGTATTCGGCGTAGCGGATGGTATTGTTCTGGTCGACCACGAAAATCGCGCGGCTCTCAATGCGCATGTCCTTGATCAGAGTTCCGTAATTGGCGCCGAAAGAACCTTCGCGGTGATCGGAGAGCATTTTGATTTTGTCCACGCCGAAAGCCCCGCACCAGCGCTTCTGCGCGAAGGGCAAATCCATGCTCACGGTGAGGATGTCCACTCCCGGGAGCCTGGCGGCCTCCTCGTTGAAGCGCTTGGTTTGCGCGTCGCAAACGGGCGTATCCAGAGAAGGGACAACGCTGATGATGCGCACCTGGTTACCGGTGTCCTTCAAGGTCACGGGCTTCAAGCTGCCATCGACCACGGTGAAATCGGGGGCCTTATCGCCGGGCTTCAGTTCCGGCCCGATCAGTGTCAAGGGGTTGCCGCGCATGGTGGTAGCGCCTGGTCTTTCCATGATTCCTCCTCTTTTCCTGGTGATCGCTTATTGTAGCAATTTGGCCAACTCGCCCGTGTCACAAACCGGCAACTGGCAGGCGTAGTTGCGGCAAACATACGCCGCCGCACGGCCGTCGAGCGGATGCATCGCGGCCAGTTCCGGCGCGGCCAGGGCCGGTTGCGTTTCCGCCGGATCGGCCAACAGCAGCACGCGGTTCGGGAGGAACCTCCGGAACACGGTTTCGAGCAGGGCGTTGGTATCGGGCGCGCCGCGCCGGCCGGCAATCACGATCTGCCGCGGCTCGCTTAAAAGGAACTCATGCGCTACCAGCATCTGCGGAACGGCCATGGCGGCCGCGGATAAATGCGGGTGGAACGCGGCCATCAGCTTTTCGGCGGATTCGCGAAAGCCGGCGCGCCCGGTGATTTGCCAAAGCCGCAGCAGATTCAAAGCCGCCACCGAATTGCCGGAGGGTTCGGCCCCGTCGTAATCTTCCTTGACGCGCAGAACCAGGCTGCCGTCTCCCGCGGCCGTGCTGAAGAAGCCTCCGCCCCCGGCATCTTCGAACAATTCGCGCTGCTTTTCGGTAAGCCGGACGGCCAGTTCCAAATGGCGCGGGTCGAACTGGGCTTCATAGAGATCGAGCAGGCTCCGGGCGAAGTTCGCGTAATCGTCGAGAAAACCGGGAATGGCGGCATCCCCCTGGCGGTAGCGGCGCAGCAGCAGCCCGGTGGCGGGATTGTACATGCGCTCGAGGATGAACTCGGCCGCGCGGCGGGCAGCCTGGCCGTAGGCAGCCTCGCGCAGCACCGCGCCGCCCAGAGCGAACGCCGAGATCATCAACCCATTCCAGGCCGTGAGGATTTTATCGTCCAGGTGAGGCCGCGGGCGGCGCGCGCGCGCTTCGAATAGCGCGCGGCTCACGCGGTTGAGGCCGTCCCGCAATTCGCCGGGATCTTTGCCGAAGTGGGCGGCGGTCTCCTCCAGGGTGTGCGCTTCGTACAGGATGTTCTTTCCCCTGAACTCACCGTGAGGATCGTAAGCGACATTGCCATCTTCGCGCACACCGTAGCGGTAGTTGAACCATTCGGCGGAAGGCATGCCCGCGTGCTCGCGAATCTCCGCTTCGCTCCAGATATAAAATGCGCCTTCGCCTTTCTGTTCCGGCTTGGCCGGGTCGATGGCGCTATCCGCATCTTCGGCCGAATAAAAGGCGCCGGCCGCATCGGTCATATCGCGCAGCACGTAATCGAAAATGCCGCGCGCGGTCGTGGCCAGCGCCTCATCGCCGGTGATTTGAAAGGCTTCAAGGTAGGAGATCGCAAGCTGCGCCTGGTCGTAGAGCATTTTTTCGAAATGCGGCACGAACCAGCGCTCGTCCACCGAGTAGCGGTGGAAACCGCCGCCCAGACGGTCGTGCATCCCACCCTTAGCCATTGCGCGCAGGGTGAGCAAAACCATTTCGAGCGCTTCCTGGTTTTTGGTGCGCGCGTGATAGCGCAGCAGGAAATTGAGCACGGAAGGCCGCGGAAATTTGGGCGCATCGCCGAAACCGCCCAGGCGCGTATCGAAGGTGCGGCGGAACGCGAAAAAGCCGCTCTCGGCAATGGTGGGATCGGACGCGGGAGCGCCGGAGCCGGTGGCTTTGAAGGTAATCGATTGGCGCAGTTGTTCGATCACGTCGCGCGCCGATTCGACCACGCGGCGGCGATCGCCGCGCCAGGCGGCGGCGATCTGGGTGAGCACGGAAGCGAAGCCAGGCTTGCCCCAGCGGCTCTCCGGCGGATAATAGGTGCCGCCATAGAATGGCTCCAGATCGGGCGTCAGCCATACCGACATGGGCCATCCGCCGCCGCCCACCGTGGCTTGCACAAAGGCCATGTAGATGCGGTCTATGTCCGGCCGCTCTTCGCGATCGACTTTGATGGGCACAAAGTCGCGGTTGAGCAGCTCCGCGATGCGTTCGTCTTCGAAAGACTCCCGCTCCATGACGTGGCACCAATGGCAAGTGGAATAGCCGATCGAGAGAAAGATGGGCTTATCCTCGCGCCGCGCTTTTTCGAACGCTTCAGGGCCCCACGCGTACCAATCCACGGGATTGTGAGCGTGCTGCAGCAGGTAAGGGCTTTTCTCGCGGGCCAGGCGGTTAGTGTACATGGCGTTGGCAGATTCATGGTAGCAGGGGAGAAAGAAAACGTCTGTGAAAATACGCAAACGACCGATTGCGGCGGCAGGCTGCATCGAGGTCGAAATCCTTGAGCAACTCCGCCATAAAATCGATTTCCAAATCGAACCGCGGCGGTTTCAAAAGGTAAACGTCTTCCTTGGTTAAGTGATCCGTCGTTGCGGGAACTTTAAGCTTCAGCGCGGCCGCCCGGTTGTCCGTCAGACCCGCCAGATACCAGCCCTCACTTTCTGTTGAGACGACGACTTGCCTGACGCATTAGCGCCGATCAGGACATTGAGGTTCTCAAGCCGCAAGTCCAGTTCCTTGAAGCTCTTGAAATTTCGCGCAGCGCACCGACGCTAGCGGCATCGGATACCCCCGGTCCCGGTCATGTTTTCAACGTACCCTCCGCCGACGTAGATTGCAAACTGCAGCAGGTAATGGCTTTTCTCGCGGGCCAGGCGGTTAGTGTGCATGGCGTTGACGGATTCATGGTAGCAGGGCGGGCATTGGGTAGCGGGCCAGGACACCCTAGCCCTTTGGCGATACCCGCGCCGCCGCGCGACCCTTGCTATACTGTCTCGTTTGGGTGAGGCCGACGTCTGCTTAAGGCACGTCAGTGCCGAACATACCGGAGCGCCTTTTCGCGGCCCGGTCAATGCTCCTGAAACCTGGAGGGTTTTCTTGATGCTGTCTATTTTCAATCGTGCGCACGGGCGTGCGCTGTTGCGAGTGATCTTCGTGCTGCTTCTGCTAGCTGGATTGGCCGTGCCGCTTCTGGCGCAGGAGCAAGGCGGCGGTGAGGCCAATCTCATTCTGCCCGATCTGAATCAGGCCACGTTCCTGAACGGTGTGAACGGCAGGACGTTGCTCATGGGCGGTCTTGTAGTCAGCGCCCTCGGCTTTGTGTTTGGACTGATGATTTTTGTGCGTTTGCGCAATATGGCCGTCCATGCGTCGATGCGCGAAGTCTCCGAGCTGATCTACGAGACTTGCAAGACCTACCTGGCCACTCAGGGAAAGTTCCTCCTGCTGCTGGAATTGTTCATCGCGGTTATCATCGTGTTCTACTTCGGCTTCCTGCAGGACATGCCCGCCACCCGAGTCGCCATCATCCTCCTGTTCAGCGTCATCGGCATCTGCGGCAGCTTTTCGGTGGCGGCGTTCGGCATGCGCGTCAACACCTTCGCCAACTCGCGCACCGCGTTTGCCTCGCTTTCGGGCAAGGCCTACCCGTGCTACGACATTCCCCTCCAGGCCGGGATGAGCATCGGCATGATGCTGGTGTGTGTCGAGCTGCTCATCATGCTCTTCATCCTGCTGTTTGTTCCAGGCAATCTGGCCGGCCCCTGCTTTATCGGATTCGCCATCGGTGAATCGCTAGGCGCCGCGGCCCTCCGCGTGGCCGGCGGCATCTTCACGAAAATCGCCGATATCGGTTCCGACCTGATGAAAATCGTCTTCCGCATCAAAGAAGACGACGTCCGCAACCCCGGCGTGATCGCCGATTGCACGGGCGACAATGCGGGCGATTCGGTCGGCCCCTCCGCCGATGGTTTCGAGACTTACGGCGTCACGGGCGTCGCGCTCATCACGTTCATCCTGCTGGCGGTTCACAGCGACCTCGTGAAAGTACAGCTTCTGGTTTGGATATTCGCCATGCGCGTAATGATGGTCATCTCCTCCGGCCTCGGCTACTTCATCAACGGCGCCTTCGCCAAAGCCCGCTACGGCAACGCGGATAAAATGAACTTCGAAGCTCCGCTTACCAGCCTCGTCTGGATGACCTCGCTATTCTCGATCGCCCTCACTTTTCTGGTCAGCTACTACATGATCCCCGATCTCGGCGGCGATACCTCCCTTTGGTGGAAACTGGCCATAGTCATTAGTTGCGGCACCCTGGCCGGCGCGGTCATCCCCGAGTTTGTCAAGGTGTTCACCTCTACCCACTCCCGCCACGTGCGCGAGATCGTGACCAGCTCGCGCGAGGGCGGCGCATCGCTCAATATTCTTTCCGGCTTCGTGGCAGGCAATTTCAGCGCTTATTGGCTGGGCTTCACCATGCTGGCCCTGATGACTGTCGGCTACGCCACCAGCACCAGCTTCCCGACTACCCTGATGGTTGCGCCCGCGGTATTCGCTTTCGGCCTGGTGGCCTTCGGCTTTCTCGGCATGGGTCCGGTGACCATCGCAGTCGATAGCTATGGCCCGGTAACCGATAACGCTCAGTCCATTTACGAACTCTCCACCGTCGAAACGCTTCCGGGTATCGGCAGCGAGATTCAGAAGAACTTCGGCTTCTCTCCTTCTTTCGAGCGGGCCAAGGATAATCTCGAGGAAAACGATGGCGCCGGCAACACCTTCAAAGCCACGTCCAAGCCGGTGCTGATCGGCACCGCCGTAGTCGGCGCGACGACCATGATCTTCTCTACCATTGTGGCGCTCACCCGGGGACTGACCGTCAATCTGGATAAACTCTCGCTGATGTATGCGCCCTTCCTGCTGGGACTCATTGCCGGCGGCGGCGTCATCTACTGGTTCACGGGCGCCAGCGCCCAAGCGGTCACTACCGGCGCCTACCGCGCGGTCGAATTCATCAAGCGCCACATCAAGCTGGAGGAAGTAGCAAAAGCTTCCATCGCCGATTCCAAACGCGTGGTCGAAATCTGTACGCAGTACGCGCAAAAGGGCATGTTGAACATCTTCCTCACGGTGTTCTTCATCACCCTGGCTTTCGCATTCGTCGAGCCGTTCTTCTTCGTGGGCTACCTGATATCCATCGCCCTGTTCGGCTTGTACCAGGCAATTTTTATGGCGAATGCGGGCGGCGCGTGGGATAACGCAAAGAAAGTGGTGGAAACGGAACTCCGGGCCAAGGGCACCGACCTGCATGCCGCTACCGTGGTCGGCGACACCGTTGGCGATCCGTTCAAGGACACCAGTTCGGTGGCTCTGAACCCGATCATCAAATTCACGACCTTATTTGGGCTGCTCGCCGTCTCCCTTGCCGTCTCTCTGACCGAGAAGCAGGGGCCGGGGCTTAGCTTGACTCTGGCCGCGGTCTTCTTCCTGGTGGCGCTCTACTTCGTTTTCAAAAGCTTCTACGGCATGCGTATCGAGACCGGAGTGAAGGATTAATACTCCGCGGCTAGACGGGCGCCACCGGGCAGTTCCTCGAGGCGGCCGGCGAGCAGATCGGCAGCCATTGTGCGGCGGGTGGCAGAGGGCGGGAAGTTCAGAAGATCACGTCGAAGTCGGCGGTGTAGCGGCGGCCGTGCTGGCCCAGGTAAGCGCCGAAAGCGGGGTCGGCGATGTTGGTATGGAGGCCCTCGGGGTTGAAGTTGTCGGTCAGGTTGAAGCCGCTGACGGAAAAGCGCAGGGTGTACTTCGGGCTGACTTTGATGTCTTTGGAAACGCGGGCATCGGCTGAAAAGAAAGTGGGGAAGCGGTTCTGGTAGGGGACGCCGAAGTAATTTTGGAGGGCGTCGGTGACCGCATAGGGGAATCCGTTGCGCAGTTCGACTACCGGCGAGATTCGCCATCCGCGCGGGAGCTGCATGGCACCCCAGGCAAGCAGCCGGTTGGGGAGATCGGTTGGGAGCGTGCCATATTGATCCGGACGGAGCAGCGGCGCGGGAAAGGTGCCCAGAAAACTGGAGAAATCGTTGAGATCGCCGAGCGCCTGGCTGTGGACGTAAGAAAAGAAGAGCGTGCTGGTCTCTTTCAGCCGCCAGCTTGCGGTCACTTCGAACTGGCGATAGCGCGACCGGCCGGAACCAGTGAGTTCGTAAGCTCCCACCGTGCTGCCAGGCGCGGGAGCGGCCTTGTTGAGCACCACCAATCCCGCGCCATCGTTTTCCATGTAGCCGGCGCGCAGCTTCCAGTCGGGAGTGATGCGTTGCTCCACTTCGGCGCGCCAGGTGGCGCTGCGCGGGGAAAAATTGCCGGCGGCCGGGTGGTCCCAGACCAGCGGATAGGGGGCGGTCATCTCGCCAATGATGTTCTGGAAGAGATAGGGGCCGGAGGTGATCTTGCCGAAGCCATCGAACGTCGTAATGGCGGCCTGGGGATAGTTGGCGAAAGCGTAAACGTTGAGCGGAACGCGGTCGTAGAAGATGCCGAAGCCGGCGCGAAAGACGGTCCCCGAACTCGGCAGAGGCGTCCAGGCGATTCCCACGCGCGGCGCCACGCGGAAGGATTCGGAAACTTCCTGCGATTCGGTCCGCAACCCCAAGTCGAACGCCAGCTTGGGTGAAACGATCCAGTGGTCCTGGCCGAAGAACGAGTACTGGGTATCGACCATGTCATAGGGGCGGCCGCCGCTGAACGCGATCTGCTCGATCAACTGGCCGGCGCCATTCACCAGGTTGATAGGCTTTTCTTCCACCTGCCCCTGGTCCCAACTTCCCGCCAGATAGCTTCCCACCTTGAAGTTATGCGTTCCGAGGAAGTTCAGCGAAGCGAAAGAATAAATGGACGACCAGCCTACCCGGGAAGCAATGCGATTCTGGTTCTCGAAATAGTTGCCGCTGTTTCCCCAGGGGGCAATGGTTTCGGCTAGAGGGCCTTGCGGCCAGACGGTGGCATCAAAGCGCGTGGTGGACAGCGTGCTTTCCAGCAGCCCGCCGCCGAAGCTGAAACGGTCGGACACCGTGCCGGTGTAATTGTTGGTGCTGGCGCTGGGCGAGACCGGTTCGGGATTGAGGAAATTGATGTTGGCGAAATCGGTCTTCCGCGGCGCGATGTGCAGCGAAGCGGTGACGAGTTGGCGCCCGGAAACGATCCAATCCAGTTGGCTGAAGGAGTTGATGCCCTCCTGCTTCTGCTGATTCACCGGCCAGGGCAGGGTGTATGCCTCGGTCTTGCGCATCTCGTATTCGATGCCTTCGGTGAAGTAGAGCTTGCGGGCAATCACGGGGCCGCCGAAATTGAGGCGCGGCGTGGCATCTTTGACGCCGTGCATGTGATACGAGCGGATGAAGAAATCGGGGAAGGGATCGTTCAGATCGATTTTCCATTTATCGCCGCCGCGGCGGGTTTCGACCGACACCAGCCCGGCGGTGAACTGGCCGTACTGCGCCAGAAAGGGCGTTTGATAGACATTCAGGCTTTCGACCACATCGACCGGAACGGTGAGGCCGAACTGGCCGGTAGCGGGGTCGGTGACATCGGCGGAGTTTACGATCAGGGCACTGCGATGCTCGCCGCTGCCGGAGATCTGCAGGCCGCCCTGCGGAGAACGCGCCACACCAGGAATCAGCGGTAACAGGTCCGAAACGGTGGCTGGGCGGCTGGGGAGTTCTTTTCCCACTTCCGGCGCAATGGTGGCGGGAGTGGAAGCGTTCTGCGAGATGGGCGACACCGTATCCTGAACGTCAATATCCTGGTGCTGTTTGGCGGGAACCAGCAGCAGTTCGACAGCGGAAGGCGCCGCTTCGATTACATCCACTTCGGCCCGCGACGGCTCGAATCCGGCTTGTATGGCCGTAACAGAATAGTGACCGGGAGGGAGATCGAAAGTTGCCGAGCCGCCTGCATCGGTTTTGCCGGTGGCGGTTTCGAGCGGGCGGAGGATTTGGATATCGACCCCCGCGGCCGGTCTACTTTGCGGATCGCGAACCGTAACCGTCAGCGGCCCGCAATTAGCTATGCAGACGGTCACCATTAACGCAGCCGTATTTTTCAACAGCCATTCGAAGCCGGTCACGCGCTTAAATACTCCAGATACGTTTAGGGGGCAAAGGGTTTCGGAAGTTATTCAGAGACTCCCGGCGTCTATTCACTAACCTCCCAACTGGGGCCGGTTTGGGCGGCTTCCTCGGCGGTGCGCGCCATGGTGTTGCGGGCGAGTTTCAGGAACGGATCGCCGTGACTTTTGCCCAGCGCTACGGGATGGCCGGTATCGCCTCCCACGCGCACGTCGGGATCGAGGGGCAATTCGGCCAGAAAGTGCACACCCATTTGTTCCGCGGTCCTGCGGCCGCCACCGTAGCTGAATACATCGATCCGCTCGTGGCAATGAGGGCAGTTGAGATAGCTCATGTTCTCCACGATTCCGAGAATCGGCACCTTGACCTGGTGAAACATGTGGACGGCCTTGCGGGCGTCTTCGAGAGAAACGTCGGAGGGAGTGGTAACCACGATCGCGCCGGTGATGGGCGCGGTTTGGATAAGGGAAAGCTGCACGTCTCCGGTGCCGGGCGGCAGATCGATGACGAGGTAATCGAGATCGCCCCAATCGACGCCGCGAAGGAACTGCTGAATGACGCTGTGGAGCATGGGGCCGCGCCAGACCAGCGGCTTGTCGCCGGGATTGAGAAAGCCCATGGACATGAGCTTGACGCCATATTGTTCGAGCGGCTGAATGCGTTCGCCGTGGGCCATGGGCGTACGGTTGATTCCCATCATCAACGGGACATTGGGGCCGTAAACGTCGGCATCCATCAAACCGGTCTTTTGGCCGAGGGAGGCGAGAGCCACCGCGAGGTTGACGGAGACGGTGGTTTTACCTACGCCGCCTTTACCGGAGCCTACCGCGACCAAATGCTTCACCCCCGAGATCGGGAGCTTGGGCGGCATGGGCTGGTTGGCGGTCATGGCTTCTATCGTAACAACCGGCGGCAGGGCGGATCACATATTCGAGGAGACACACCGCGGGCTTCGATTGCGCCGATGATTCCGGAAGCGAGGACCCGGGCTACCGCAATTTTCTCATCAAAGGCGCAGGGCGAGGTTGCCTTTGGGCTCGTATTTCGATTCGGGGCGGCTGTTGGAGGCTTCGGCAGCGGCCGGCAGTTGCGATTTGATCGCGGGAGCGGGGGCGGGAGTCACGGAATCGGCTGGTGGACGAAACGAAGCCAATTCGGGAGCGGGGGCGTGGGCGACGGGTTCGGCGGGGGCAGGAGGGTTGGCAGGCGAAAGCGCCTGCCCCACCTGCGGGCGGGCAGCGATCTGGCGCTCCAATTCCTTTAAAGCGATGGTGTACTGGCGCTCGGTAGTGGCGATGATGCGATAGAGGCGAATGAGCGCGACATTTTCGGTGAGCGCGTATTCGGGATCCGGGTTGGCGGTCCAGAGATTGGTTTCGGCCTGGAGGAAGCGGCGGAGGCGCCAATCGCCGGCGATGAGGCGATCGACCAGATATTGCTCGACCGGAGTGGCGGGTTGATATTGCTGCTGGTAGGCGGCGGCCAGGGCCTCGTATTCGGCGGGATCTTCGGTGGGGAGGACGAGGACCTTGCAGTAGAGACCGCTCTTGACGGCGTTCATACGGGAAACGGACTTACCGGCATCCGAGACCGGGCCGGTGCTAAGGAGCGAATTGCGGCGATTGGCTTCTATCCGAGCTAGAGAAGACATGACGTTGGAATCTCCCAGGCTGAGAGTAACTGGCGGGAGATTGGGTGGAAGGGCGGAAAGGCGGTAAGTTATTGATTTTCGGAGGTGAATATTTTGAAGCGGGACGTGATCGACCACTCGCGCGAACTCGCCCTCGGGATGACGCTTCTCCACCAGGCAATCGTGCAGCGCCCAAGCGATGCAAAGTGGCGCGGGCGTCCATTCCCTTGCGCACAAGCGGCCGAGCGGTAACGCCCCTGTCAACTCATTTAACGATGTAACCCAAACCGGTCTCGGTTGGGTCAAATGAAAATGTAACCCTAGGGCGCGATAACCACCCGAACAGCATGTACATCAGAGGCCCGACCAACGGGAGGGACAAAGCGCCTTCAAACA
>DATGKM010000167.1:0-43314 GCA_035294665.1 Bryobacteraceae bacterium
ACGGGTCGCTCGCCAGCGTTGCCCGTCTCCGCTTCACCGGCATCATCAGCTTAAAACTATTGCCGCATCGAATGGAATGATTTACCATCGAACGGCACCCAGTCTCTTAACTGGTTGTCTCACCCCAGGGGACAAGCGCACGTCCACCGCAAATGCCATCTGCGCATAAGATGTAAGGAAGACCACGCGCGGTATCTACTTCCGCGAAATCGGAACATCCGATAAAAAGTTGTGATTCTCACCTGCTGCCAGAATGGCGAAGATCTTGTACCCGGGAGCGCCTTGATAGACCAGCCGCAGCCGGCCCGCGGACTTTAAATAGTCGACTAAGTAATCCGGCGGTACCGGGTCGCAGCAGGTATCGATCAGATACGCCGGAGTGTCCTTGGCAATGATGCGCTCCGCTTCGGCCAGCTTCTGCCGCGGAGAAGGGTCCGAACCATAGAACATCTCCGGGCCGGAAAGGGGAGAAATGCGGATTGCCGGATGGCCGGAATAGAGGTACAGCGTAGGGTCGAAATCGGCCAGCACTACCGCGCCCGGTGCGACGTGATCGCGAATCCAATCCGTAACTTGTGCGACATCGTTCCATTCGGGCGCCTGATTCGACGGAATCCACGGAGGCGCTTTCAGGCTGGCCACATGGTTTGCGCGCGTGCTGGAGGCTTCGTTGTATGCCAGAACGAGCGGCAGGATCGCAAGCGCCGGCGCCACCCAAACCGGCGTCCGCCGCGGCATCGCAAAATATGCAAATAGCAGCAGCAGCGGCAGCACCGGGACCACGAAGCGCTCCGGCGGCCAGGCGTAGAGGAGGAGCATCCCGGCCGTCACCACGGTGAATATTTGTGCCGCGCGGAGCCACGGCGGGGCGCGCAGCATGCCGCGAAGCGCCAGAAGCCAGAAGAGAATGCCCGCCACCGCGTAGCCCCGATGCCATGCGGGCGGAAACGAGACACAGAATAGCCAGGCGGCCGGATACTCAGCCAGAAAATGCAGATTCTTATTGACTATATGTGCCGCTGCCTCGACGGAGTATCTGCCGCCCAGCACATTCAGATTTCGGTAACCGTTCGCCGTATAGTAGTTTTCGGCGAAAGTCCCGGCGTCGGTTGCCTGTCTTTGCCACCACAGCCAAGGCAGTGCTAATAGCATCGCAATGCCGCAAAATAGCGCGGCGTGCCGGTACCGCTTCTGCGCGGCCAAGGCGATCCCGCCTGCAGGAATGAGCGGCAGCGCCGCCGTCCTGGTGTGATAAGCCGCGGAGGCAACCAGCGCGGCGGCGATTACGGCCCCCGTGGGAGGACGCTGCGCCGTATGCGCCAGTAAGGCAATCGCACCCAGCGCCAACAGCGAAAACAGAGCCTCGCTCATCAGCGTGCCGCTGGTGAACAGCGACCACTGATTCACCGCCACAAAATACAGAATCCACAGGGCGGCATGCCTGGGAAGCCACGCGTAACGCCGCAGGAACCAGTAACACGCCATCATCCAGCCGGCCATCGCGAACGCGGGCACCGCCTTCAGCAAAAAACCATTTTGCGGAAAGTGCGGATCGATGCGCCACACAATGGAGAGCAGGAACGGGAAAAGGATTGGGTACTTAGTTTGCGGGGGCGCCCCCGGGAGGCTGATAATCCGGTAGCCTTTCCCTTCGGCCAGAGCCTTGGCGGTTACCAGGTACACGCCATCGTCATGCGTCATACCAAAGGCGGTGGAAGCCAGTATTTCAGCAAGGAACAGGGCGACAATCAGGAGCAACGCTGCGGGAATGACGGCCTTCTTTGGCACTGGCTCAGTATCCCGTCACTGTGGGCGGTGCGTCTGTCCGGCGGATCACAGGATAACTCCGGAGAAGAAGAATCGCGACACAGCCCGGAAATGACCGCTGCGGCACAGATGCCGCCGGAGAGTCCTCGAAAACATTTGCGTCCGGCTTTGTAGACCGGTGGTATCGGCACAGGTTGTGCCGAAAGCCGAGGTGATCATGAACGAAGAGTTGCTTGCCGAGCGCGCGGCCGAGGACGCCGCGTTGCTCGAACTGGGCGTTATCCTGGGTCAAAACCATGCTTTCGGTTTGGTGGCCGGCCGGTGTTCGGCGGCGCAGGCCGAAGGCCTTCGCCGCGATGTGCGGAAAGCTGGCTTGAATTTTGCCCGAAATATCTGAAGATCAGCCGCACCGAAGCCGACCGCACCATCAAACTCCTCGAAGAGTTCGGCCCTACCTACTTCGAGATGCGGGGCGCGCTCGCCAAAAAGACTCCGGAGTCTCCGGAACAGGAAAGCCTGCGGCGGCAGATCGACGCGCTCTGCCACGAAACGGTCCTGATGGAACGGATCGGCAAATTAGACCGCTGCGGTCAAACCCTGGTGGCTGAGTTCGAAAAGGTCGGGCGGGATAAGAATTTGGGCGAGATGGCGTCCTATTTCAGCGATGCCATTTGCCGCGTGCTCGACGGCTTGATGCGCGTCGTGGAGGAAAGCAAGGCCGTCGAAAACTGCACGCGGCCGTGAGAAACGGAACGCGGAAGCTTCGCGTTCAGTCCTTCCACGTGGCCGCCAGGCGGACCAGCGTGCGGACGGGAAGCCCGGAAGCGCCTTTGGCGAGGAAGGGCTTCCCATCGTCCAGCCAGGCGGTGCCGGCAATGTCCAGATGTACCCACGGGGTGTCCCCGGCGAAGGCTTTGAGGAACATGGCCGCCGTGATCGCGCCGCCCCAGCGGCCGCCCACGTTGGGCAGATCGGCGAATGGGCTTTTGAGGTAGTCCAGGTAGTCTTCGTCCAGCGGCATGGGCCACATCCGCTCGCCTTCCATTTCGGCGGCGTGCAGGACACGGTCGCGCATGGCGTTATCGTTGGCGAACAGGCCCACGCGGTGATGCCCCAGCGCGACCACAATGGCGCCCGTCAGCGTGGCGGCGTCCACCAGATGAGTGCATCCCTGCTGGCGGGCGTAGGTGAGGGTATCCGCCAGAATCAGGCGGCCTTCGGCATCGGTGTTGATGACTTCGACCGTCTTTCCGGACATTGTGGTGACAATATCGCCGGGCCTTTGCGCACGGCCGCCGGGCATGTTTTCCACGCACGGCATGTACGCCGAAACGGCGATCCGGGGCTTCAACTGGGCCAGCGCCCGCATGGCACCCAAGACGGCGGCGCCGCCGGCCATATCGTACTTCATTTTTTCCATACCGTCGGCCGGTTTGATGGAGATGCCTCCCGTATCGAAAGTGACTCCTTTACCCACCAGGCCCAGATGCGCCTGGCTGACGGGTTTTTCCGGGCGGTAGTGCAACACGATGAGCGCGGGGGGTTCATCGCTGCCTTGCGTCACTCCCAGCAGGGCGCCCATGCCCAGCGCGCTCATCCGGTCGCGATCGAGGATTTCACACTCAAGCTGGAAATCGCAGGCCATTTGTTGGGCGGCTTCCGCGATTCGGGTGGGGGTCAGACGGTTAGCCGGCTCGTTTACCAGGGCGCGCGCAAAATTCTGGGCTTCGGCGGTGAGGCGGCCGCGGGCGGCGGCGGCATCCAGGTCTTCGGAATCCGAACCAGCCGCCAGCGCGAACGATTCCACCACGTTTTTGCCCTTGTCTTCGCCGGACTTATAGCGGTCGGGTTCATAATCGCCGAGGATGGCCCCTTCCACGGCGGCCGAGACAAACTCGCCGGTCGCCCACCCGTTTTCCAGGGCCAGCACCATGTTCTTCACCGACTTGCCCTTGAGAAAACGCAGCGCCGCCCCCGCCAGCCGGCGAACTTGGGCGGTATCGACGGTCTCTCGCTTTCCAGCTCCGGCCAACAGAACTCTGCGGGCGGCCACCTCGGGCGCATGGTGGATGAGGGTCAGATCCAGGGCTTTTCCAGTCGCTTCGCCAGAGTCGAACAAGGGGCCGGCACCGAACCGGTGCTCCCTGGCTCCCTCGAAAATGGGGACAATGAGCGCGTCAGTGTCAATGGCTTCCACGGGCTTACGGGATATCGAAATTTGCATTAGTAATAATTGTGGCCTAATGTGGCCGATTTGGGGAAACATTCCAAAATTGGAAGTGGTTCCGTAGCCAGCGTTACCACCCGCGTGTAATTCCTATTGCGCTGTTTTCACTGTCATTAGGCGGCTCTGTAGTACAATGGTGTTCGAGTCCGGGTAGCAACGTTTGTTCCAAATCCTGTAACTCAGAGGTGGGATGGGACGTCGAAGCAACAGGACGGACGGTCCTCCAATCCGGAGGCCGGGGAACGAAGATGGCTGATTTGTCTGAGTCCAGTAACCCCCAGTTCAATCCCGACGAGCATCTGAACCGGCTGCTTGCTCCGATCGAGAACGATCGGTCCTGGTTTCGCTCGTTATACGAAAACATCAAAGAACTGATTCATCCACCGAAGCTGCCTCCCCTCGAAGTGACTTCGAAGCCGGTGGCGGTGAAGGACATTTGGGGGCTGTATGGCCGCGACAAAAAGTCGTGGCTTTACTCGACAACATTTCAGGTGATCGTGGTGATTCTGCTGTTCACGGTATTTTCCAGCAAGGCCGTGCAGCAGGTGGTGAAGCAAACCGAGACGCTATTTACGCCTGTGGATGTCTCGGAATTCAAACCAAAGCCCCAAGTGCTGAAGGGGGGCGGCGGCGGCGGCGATCGCTCTCCGTTACCGGCGCCGAAAGGCAAGCTGCCGAAGCAATCGTTGCGGCAGTTCACGCCTCCCGCGGTGATTCCGCCCCAGCAGGCGAAACTGACGATGGATCCCTCCATCATCGCTCCGCCTGATGTGAAGCTGCCCGATGTGAACCTGCCGAATTATGGCGATCCGCTGGCGAAGCTGGGGCCGCTTTCGAACGGGCCGGGTTCCGGCGCGGGCATCGGCTCGGGTTCCGGCGGCGGCGTGGGTTCGGGCAAGGGTGGCGGGCTTGGACCGGGTGAAGGCGGCGGTTTCGGCGGCGGCGTCTTCAAAGTGGGCGGCGGCGTCACCGCGCCCCAACTGCTCTATAAAGTAGAGCCGGAATACTCCGAAGAAGCGCGTAAAGCCAAGTTTCAGGGCACCGTAGTTTTGTACGTGGAAGTGGACCCCTCGGGCCACGCCGTCAATCCGAAAGTGATTCGCAGCCTCGGTTTGGGCCTGGATGAGAAAGCCATTGAAGCCATCCGGAAGTGGAGGTTTAAGCCCGGGTACAAAGATGGGCATCCGGTGACCGTGGCGGCCACCATCGAAGTGAATTTCCGTCTGCTGTAGCCATTCCTCCTTGGAATCCAAGGCGGCCCCTGGAAACCGGAGCCGCCTTTTTCTTGTTTGCCCTTGCTATACTGAAGTTTCCCGAAAGGACAAGCTAATCTATGAAGGCTGGGATCCATCCTGCGTACAATGAAGTGAACGTGATCTGCGCGTGCGGGCACACCTTCAAAACCCGCTCGACCCACAAGGGCGATATCCGCGTGGAAATCTGCTCCTCGTGCCACCCCTTTTTCACCGGACGCACGAAGCTGGTCGACACGGCCGGCCGCGTGGACCGCTTTGAAAAGAAGTACAAGGCGACGCGCGGGGCGAAGAAACTGCAACCGGCCGGATAGGTCCCCTCCGCGACGTGCAGGTATAACTGCAGGGCTACCGAAGCGCCTACTGCTGTTTTTGCTTGGCCCGCAGTTGCTGGCGAACGCGTTCGCGCTCGGCCCGGAAGGCTGCAAAGAGAGGCTTTTGATCGTCGCGGAGGATGGCGGCGATCTTTTCGCCTTGTAGTTGGTAGATGGCGCGCCCCTCGGCGTTCATCTTTTGGCGGATCTGGTCGTATTGGGCCCGGGTCTCGTCGAGAATCTGGTTGACCTGGCTGACCTGCTGATCATCGAGCTTGACTTTGGTCCGGATCTCGTCCATGTAATGCCGCCGGGCCTCCTCCGGGTTGAGCCGGGGCGGGCGGGGGTTGCCGTTGACGGCGTTGACGCTGCTGACGGCATAGAGACGGTAGGAAAGGCCGCCCACCAGTGCCCCGCTCAGAAAGACGAGGGATAGATAAAGGGCCGCGGTAAATCTCGATTTCGGCATCTTCAGCCAACCATTTCAGCCAATCGGGACCGGACTACTGCTGGCCGGAGAGGTCTAATCTCACGGGCGCCACAATATCCGGGGTTTCAATACTATTGGCGTCCGCCAGGGCCTCCACGTAACTGGCATAGTTGGAGGGATTGGTGGCCGTGCGGTGTGGCAGCGAGGTGTACACTCCCAGCGCCAGCGAAGCGGCCATCGCGGCCGTGAGGAAGGCGTTCGCCATGCGGCGGAACGAGAAGGTGAAGGTTTGGCGCGCTTCGATGCGGCTCCACAACTTCGGCATAAAATCGGGCGAAGGTTCGGGCGCCCGGCACGCCTCACGATAGGCGCGAAACAGCGCATCCAGATCGTCACTGCCCGGTTGCATCCAATCCATCCTAATTTTAACCGGCCTTGGCCGGCTCCTTGCGCTTGGTTACCCCTTCGAAAGCTTTGAGAACCCGCTGCCGGGCCCGGAATAACCGGACCTTTAAAGCATTCTCGTTGATGTTGTAAATCTTTTCAAGCTCTTTCAGCGATAACCCGTCCAGTTCCTTCAGCACGAGCAGAATCCGATCAGCCTCGGAAACCGCCCCCAAAAGGGCATCCACAGTTTCGCGGGTCTTGCTGGCTTCCCGCTGGTCCTGATCCGCCCTCCCCCCTGCCAGAGCGTCGGCCATGATCATTTGCTGCTCCGACAGGTCCGACATGCGGTACTCCTGGCGGCGGCGCTGCTTGCGTAAGTAATCGTACGCGGCGTTCACCGTCAGGCGGTACAACCAGGGCTCGAAGACTTCCGGCGTACGGAGTTGATCGAGTGAGAAATAGAGCCGCAAAAACACTTCCTGGGCGACATCCTCGACATCCTCCGGGCGCGCGATCAGCCGGGTAATGGTCCCCAGAATACGTTTCCGGTAGGCCAGTACGATTTCGTTAAATGCCGCGCTATCACCACCTTGCGCACGCTTAATTAGTTCGAAATCAACCAGCATGCGGCACCCGCCATGCCGGCACCCGACTACTCCTTACCCTCGGCTGGATAGGCGTACCGGCCAGCGGACAGGTTACAAAGAGGAGAGAAGAGAATGCGCCGACTCCCCGTAACGTCATGCCTTCGTTAATAGTATCGCAAAGCGAAAAAATACTGCCATGGCCCTAAGGAGGGGAACGGGGGCCGGATAACCAACAAACCTATGTCCGGAAGCGCTCGTCGATGGGCACCTGGTAGCCGCTGGCCAGCCGGTTGGTTTCATTGGCCATGCCGACTACGGCCATCAGTTCGGCCAGCATGAGATCGCTCATGCCGGCCTTGCGCGCGGCCGCGGTGTGCGAGGCGATGCAGTACCCGCACTGATTGGTGGCGCTAACCGCCAAGTAGATCATTTCCTTGGTGACCGAATCGAGCGCACCGGGAGCCATGATCTCCTTCACGGAATTCCAGGTGCGGCGGAGCGTAGGGAGATCGTGGGCCAGCACCTTCCAGAAGTTATTGATCCAGTCGGTCTGGCGCGTGGCCATGATGTCGTCGTAAATGGCGCGGACCTCGGGCGGCGCCTCGGCGTATTCGATCAAGCCGCTCCGCCTCCACTGCGCGAGAACGCCTGTCTCTGCCTCTCTTCCGCTTCCGCGGGCGTGAGATCTTCTTTGCGGGTAACCAAAGACCAGTTGAAACCGAACGGGTCTTTGACCTGGCCGTAGCGATCGCCCCAGAACTGGTCGGCTAAGGGCATGGTCGCGGTGCAGCCGGCGGCAATGGCTTTTCGCCAGAGGGCGTCCACCGCTCCGAAGGCCTTTTGCAAAAACTCGCTGTATTGGGCCGCGCCCTTCACGTTCAGGTGGGGCGTGATGGTGTGAAATCCGGGTGGAATTGGATTCGCCGCTTTTGCCATGGGGCTATGATATCGCGGCCTGATCCGTTCCGGCAGTGATATGCTCAGGTTGATGCGCCGGGGCAGTGCAGTCTGGGGGTTGGTGTGCGGATTCGCGTTTCTCGGCGCGCTTTACGCATTTCAGCGGCCCTTTCGCGAATTCTCCGGGACTGAATACTACACCGGCGAGTTTCCCCTGCCCCCCGATTACGCCGAAAAGACCGAGTGGGTATTCGCGCGGCTGATGTTTCCGCCGGGGCCGCTCGATGGCTACAGCCGCACCGGCCGCTTCACCGGCGACTTCCGCGAGGGGCTTTCTCTGTGGACGCAGGACTACCCGCGCGCCGACCGCCATTTCGCCCTGGCCTTGCGCCGCCTCACCCGGATTCATGTCCGCTCCGTGGAGCAGCCGGTACTGCTGGAGGATGGCGACGCTTACGATTGGCCCTGGCTCTACGCGGTGCAGGCTGGCGAGTGGGGTTTAACCGAGCACGAAGGTCAGTTATTGCGCGAGTACCTGCTGCGCGGCGGCTTCTTTTTCGCCGACGACTTTCACGGCAGCGAAGAGCTGCAGGAATTCCTAAAGCGCATCAAATTTGCCTTCCCCGACCGGCCGATTGTCGACATTCCGAATGACGACCAGATCTTTCACACCGTCTACGACATCAATGACCGTTATGTGATCCCGGGCTACGATCATCTCCGGGAGGGCTCGAAGAACGGCGGAACGGTGGGCCACTGGTTCGGAATCTACGACGACAAGGGCCGGATCATGGTGGTGGCCAACTACAACCAGGACACGGGCGATGCGTGGGAGTGGGCGGATTCGCCGCGCTATCCGGTGAAATTTTCGGACCTGGCAATCCGCCTGGGAGTGAATTACGTTACCTACGCGATGACGCACTAGCCGGCATTTGCCGCGCCAGTGCCGGCGCCGGGGTTCGGTGGGTGCGAGGCATCGCTGACGGCGGCAAACCAGGAGTGGGGGCTGGATTTTGTTTCTGACGCGGTGGCGAGCGGCCGCGGCATCCGCATGCTGACCGTGGTGGATGGCTATACGCGGGAGTGTCCGGTCATCGAAGTGGGCGTCCGCATCGAAAGCGGGCGCGTGACGCGAGCGCTCGATCGGGTGATGGCGGAGCGTGGCGCGCCGAAGAGCATCCGCTGCGACAACGGCCCGGAGTTCACCAGCCGTCACTTTCTGGCGTGGTGCGAGGACCGCGGCATCGCCCTCGTTCCCATACAGCCGGGCCGGCCCATGCAGAACGGGTAGGGTTGCGTACAACAGCGACCGGCCGCACAGCAGCCTGGCTTACCGGACGCCGGCGGAATTCGCCAAAACCTGCTCCGAGCTCACCAGCAGGATGGCTACGGGGACCAGCAGAATGAATGGTGCATTTCCAAATTACGATTGCTAGAGAAAAACGGGGCAGGTCACCGGGCTGCCGGTTATCCGCCGCGGCGGCCTTTACAAAATTAATCTGAATCTTGAAGGCACAATTGCGGGGTTCCGAACGTCATTAAGGGAAACGAGGGACCAGGACGTAATGAAAGCCGTTCGCGCTGGTACAGCTTTATTGGTGTCCGCCGTTGCCGCGCTTGCACAGCCCGCGGCCGCGCCGCTTACTTTTGAGGTAGCTTCCATCAAACCTGGCGGCAAAGATTGCGGGCCTGTCGCTCCCTGCCGGTTCATGCTCATGCGACAGCCCGGCGGTGGGCTGCGCGCAACCAACGGGAGTCTAATTCCGCCCCCACCCGCACCAGCGCCGGCGGCCGATGTTAGCGGCCCCTCGATCTTTACCGCGCTAATCGAGCAGCTTGGCCTTCGTCTGGAATCCGAAAGGGGTCCGGCTGAAGTGCTCATCATCGATCGTGTAGAAAAACCTTCGGAGAATTAGCGTGCCCCACCGAGCCAGCTTCGCCGCCGCCCTGTTGCTCATCTGTGTTTGGTGCGCCCCTGCCGCCGAACATCGCGGCACGGTGGAATTCGGCGGTCTGCCCGTCCCTGGCGTGGCCATCACCGCCACTCAGGGCGATAAGACTTTCACTGCCGTCACCGATGCCCAGGGCAACTACGTATTTCCCGATCTGCCGGAGGGCACCTGGAAATTCCATATCGCCATGGTGGGGTTCGCCGCAATCGATCGCGATGTGGCCGTCATGCCCGGCGCGCCGGCGGCCCAATGGGATCTCGAGATGCTACCTCTCGGCGAAATCGAAGCTGTCTCTGTAACACCGTCCCTCTCCACCACTACCACGCCCGCTGCCGCGCCCGCGGCCACAACGGCGGCCAGCGGCCAGAAGAAATCGCGCAAGCCGAAGAACGTCCCTACAGGCCCCACTAATACCCAAACCCCATTTCAGCGGGCCGAGGTGAACGCCACCGCGCCGCCTCTTGCTCCCGATGCGTCCGTCGCGCAACCGAACAGCGATCTCGCCCAGCGTGCCACCGATGGGTTCCTCATCAACGGCACCGCCAATAACGCCGCCAGCTCGCCGTTTGCCACCAACGCCGCGTTTGGGAACAACCGGCGGGGCGGCCGATCTCTTTATAACGGCAACATCGGGTTCAACCTCAACAATTCGGCGCTCGATGCCCGCCCCTACTCCCTTACCGGACAGGATACACCCCGCCCCAATATCAATCAGTTTACCGGCAGCGCCTCTTTCGGTGGCCCTTTGCAGATTCCACACCTGCTGCACAACGGCCTGCACGCGCCCAATATCTTTTTGAATTACCAGTGGACACGCAACCGCACCGAAACCGCGCAATCCGCCCTCATGCCCACCGCCGCCGAGCGCGCCGGCGATTTCTCCCAGGCGCTCAACGCAGGCCGGCCGGTCACCATCACCGACCCCACCACGGGCCAGCCCTTCGCCGGGAATATTATCCCTTCGAGCCGCATCAGCCCGCAGGCGCGCGCCCTGCTGGCGCTCTACCCGTTACCGAATTTCACCGGAGGCGCGTTCAACTACCAGGCGCCGCTCACCACCACCACCCACTCGGACGCACTGCAATCGCGCGTCAACGAGGTGCTTAGCAACTCCAACCAGCTCTTCGGAATTTTCGCCTTTCAGAGCACACGCAACGATACGCCCAGCATTTTCGACTTTCTCGATACCGGCCGCACGCTCGGCCTGAACGCCATGGTCAACTGGCGCCATCGCTTTTCCTCCCGCTTCTTCGGCACGTTCGGGATTCAGTATACGCGCCAGACACAGCGCACCACACCGTTTTTCGAAGACCGCGAGAACATCGCCGGCGATGCCGGAATTATCGGCGACTATCAACAGCCTACCTACTGGGGTCCGCCGAACCTGAATTTCGCGAGCGGCGTTCAGCCCCTCACCGATGCCATTCCCGCCTTCACGCGCAATCAAACTACCGCGCTCAGCTTCAGCGGCCTTTGGAACCGCGGCCGGCACAATCTCTCTTTCGGCGGCGATTTCCGCCGCCAGGATTTCAACATGCTCTCCCAGCAGGACCCGCGCGGCACCTTTGGCTTCACCGGCGCCGCCGCAGGCTACGATTTCGCCGATTTCCTGCTGGGCGTTCCCGATACCAGTTCCATCGCCTTTGGCAACGCCGATAAATATTTTCGGGCCGGAAATTACGATGCCTTTTTCACCGATGATTGGCGCGTCTCGCCCGTGCTCACCATTAACGCAGGCGCGCGCTGGGAATATTGGTCGCCCATCAGCGAAAAGTACGGCCGCCTGGTCAACCTGGATATCGCGCCCGGCTTCAACGGCGTGACTCCGGTGTGCGGCACCGCGCTCGCAGCCGGCAATGCCGCCGCCAATAATGCCGGGTGCCTTTCGGCCAGCCAGGCCGGCCTTCCGAATTCGCTCATCAAGCCGGATAAGCATGCCATCGAACCGCGCATCGGGTTTTCCTGGCGTCCTCTACCCGCCTCGTCGGTGGTGGCGCGGGGCGGTTACGGCGTCTACTACAACACCTCGGTTTACTTTCCGATCGTTTCGCAAATGGCCCAGCAGTCGCCGCTCTCGAAAAGCCTGAGCGTATCGAACAGCCCGGCCGATCCGCTCACTCTCGCCAACGGCTTCAACGGCTCGCCCAATATCACCGCGAACACGTTCGCCGTCGATCCGAATTTCCGCATCGGTTACGCCCAGATTTGGGATGTTTCGGTGCAGCGCGATCTGCCCGGCTCGCTGGTGCTGATCGCCACCTATCTCGGGACTAAGGGCACGCGCGGCATGCAGGAATTTTTGCCGAATACCTATCCTCAAGGCGCAACCAATCCCTGCCCCACCTGCCCCACGGGCTTCATTTATCTCACTTCTAACGGCAATTCCACGCGCGAAGCCGGCATGCTGCAGTTGCGCCGCCGTCTGCACAACGGCTTCACCGCCGAACTGGATTACACCTACGCCAAAGCCATCGACGACTCCTCGCTAGGCGGGCGCGGCCAGAGTGTCATGGCCGGAGGCCCCGGGAGCGGCGCCACCGGGGGCACCGGCTCAGGCGCCGGCTCTAACACGGCATCGGCAAACAGCGCCGCCAGCAGCCAGGGTTCGGCCGTAATTGCCCAGAACTGGCTCGATCTTGCCGCCGAGCGCGGTCTCTCCAATTTCGATCAACGCCACCTGGTCAACTTCATTACGCAATACACTACCGGCATGGGGCTCGGCGGGGGCACTCTGCTGGGCGGCTGGCGCGGCGCCCTGTTTAAAGAGTGGACCTTCTTAAGCAATCTCACCGCCGGCACCGGACTGCCCCTCTCTCCCGTATATTTCACCGCCGTCAGAAACACCGGGATCACCGGCACCCAACGGCCCGAGTACACCGGCGCGCCGCTCTACGCGGCGCAGGGTGGCCTCGCTCTCAACCCGGATGCCTACGCCCCTCCGCCTTCCGGCCAATGGGGCAATGCCGGACGCAATTCCATTACCGGGCCGGCGCAGTTTTCCTGGAACGCTTCCCTGGCCCGCACGTTTCGTCTGAACGACCGCTTCAATCTGGATGTGCGGGTCGATTCGGTCAACCCGCTCAATCACGTCACGTTCCCAAGCTGGAACACGACTTTCACCAGCAACGGCCCCGGAGCCCAATTCGGCCTGCCCAACGCCACCAACCCCATGCGCAGCATGCAAACCACCGTAAGACTGAGGTTCTGACTATGAGAATGAGAAGGTTTCTGGCTCCCGTCTCCTGTCTTCTGACTCCTGTCTCCTGTCTCCTTCTTTCGGCCCAGACCATCGGCCAAAACGCCGCCGCGCCGGCCACTGGGGCCACTTTCCAGACCAGCACGCAGTTGGTAGTGGAAACCGTCGGAGTGAAAGACAAAAGCGGCAATCCCATCGAAGGCCTCAAAGCGGAAGACTTCACGGTCACCGAAGACGGCGTGCCGCAAACCATCAAATTTTTCGAATACCAGAAACTGCCCACCGCTCCCCTGCCCTCCAGAGGGCCGGCTTCCGACACCAAAAACGCCGATATCAACGTCGCGCCCCTGCCCAAACTGCCCAACTCCCAAATCGCGCCGGAAAAGCCTGACGATATCCGCTACCGCGATAAGCGCCTGCTGGCCATCTACTTCGACCTGAGCGCGATGCCTATCGCCGACCAGATCCGCGCCTTCGATGCCGCCAAAAAATTCATCGCCACCCAGATGACTTCCGCCGATCTCGTCGCTTTGATGGAATACCAGGGCAGCGCCGTGCGTGTCCTCCAGGATTTCACGGACGATCGCGACCGGCTTCTGAGCATCATCGGAACCCTGATCGTAGGCGAAGACGAAGACGCCGATACTACCAATGACGCCAGCACCGCCGATACCGGCGCCGCCTTCGGCCAGGACGACTCCGAATTCAACATCTTCAACACCGACCGCCAGTTGAGCGCCCTGCAGACCGCCGCCCACATGCTCGGCCAGCTCAACGAGAAAAAGGCGCTGCTCTATTTCGCCAGCGGCCTGCGCCTGAACGGGGTGGATAACCAGGCGCAATTGCACGCCACAATCAACGCGGCCATTCGCGCCGGCGTGCAGATGTGGGCTATCGACGCCCGCGGCCTGGTTGCGCAGGCGCCCCTGGGCGACGCCACCAAGGGCTCGCCTGGCGGCGTTGGCATGTACAGCGGCGCTTCCGCCCTCGCCGCCAACACCAGTTTCCAGCGTTCGCAGGATACTCTCTATGCGCTGGCCGCGGATACGGGCGGCAAGGCCCTGCTCGATTACAACGACCTCACCCGCGGCATGGTGCAGGCCCAGCAGTCCTTCTCCAGTTACTACGTCATCGGCTACTACACCAGCAACGCCGCGCTCAATGGCAAGTTCCGCCGCGTCAAAATCACGCTAAACCGCGAAACCGCCGCCCTCGATTACCGCCAGGGCTACTTCGCCGGCAAGGTCTTCGGCAAGTTCACCGCCGCCGATAAAGAGCGCCAGCTCGAAGACGCGCTCATGCTGCCCGACCCCATTACGGAACTCACCATCGCTCTCGAACTCGACTACTTTCAACTGAACGGCGCCGAGTACTTCGTCCCGCTCGTGGTCAAAATTCCCGGCAGCGAGCTGGCGCTGGCCAAAAAAGGCGGCGCCGAACACACCCAGCTCGATTTCATCGGCGAAATCAAAGATGAATTCGGCACTACTCTTACCAACGTGCGCGACAAAGTAAATATCAAGCTGACCGATTCCACCGCCGCCGAGTTGGCCACCCGCCCCATCGAATACGATACCGGCTTCACGCTGCTGCCCTGCAAGTGCAAATTGAAGTTCCTGGCGCGCGACGACGAGACCGGCCGCATCGGCACCTTCGAAACCACGTTCGTGGTTCCCAACTTGAATAAGGAAACCAAGCGGGTGGCCATCAGCTCCGTCGTGTTGAGCAGCCAGCGCGTCGAGCTTAAGGATGCCATCTTCAACGCCGCCAAGGACAAGGGCAAGACCGAATCCGTCAATCCGCTCGATCAGGAAGGCCAGAAGCTCATTCCCAGCGTCACGCGCGTCTTCCGCAAAGGGCGCGATTTATACGTGTATTTGCAGGCGTATGAGCAGGGAGTGGAAAAGGTCCAGCCGCTGGTCGCGTTCGTGACCTTCTATCGCAACCAGACCAAAGCCTTTGAAACCGCGCCCATTCAATTCTCGGAAGCCCTGAATAATCGCCTGAAAACGATTCCGCTCAAATTCAGCCTGCCGCTCGAAAAACTGTCGGTAGGCGCGTACACTTGCCAGGTAACGGTGCTGAACCCGACGGCGCACAAGGCGGCGTTCTGGCAGGCGCCGATTGTGATTGTGCCGTAGTGCCACAGTAAGTAGCGCCCCAAGAATAAGGAGGGCCCGTGAAGAAGTTTCGCATCGTCCTTTTCGCAGCGCTCGCCGCAGCCGCGCTGCATGCGCAAAACATCATCGGAACCTGGCAGGGCACACTCAAAGCGGGTCCCCAGGAACTCCGGACCGTCTATAAGATTTCGCTCGAAGACGACAAATTGAAGGCCGTAATGTACATCATTGACCAGGGCGGCCAGCCCATCAACGCCAGCTCGATCGAGCAGGATGGCTCGAGCGTCAAGATCAAGATTGCCCCTATCAACGGCACTTACGACGGTAAGCTGAGCGCCGACGGAAACACGATCACCGGCACTTGGGAGCAATTAGGCATGAAGTTCCCTCTCACCCTCGTGCGTGCGACCCCGGAGACCGAGTGGAACATTCCAGCCCCGCTGCCGCCACCGCAGGTGATGCCCACTGATGCCAAGCCCTCGTTTGAAGTCTCCACCATAAAGCCGGCCAAGCCCGGAAGAGGTTTCTCACTGCTGGTAAACCGCAGCGGCATGCTGAACACCACCAGCACCTCTCTCAGTGACCTGATCAAGTTCGCCTACGATCTTCATCCGCGCCAGATCACCAAAGGACCCGCTTGGCTGGAAACCGAAAAATTCGACATCACCGCCAAACCCGATACGCCCGGCATCCCCAACGGCACGCAGCTAAAAGCCATGGTGCAGAAGTTACTTGCCGAGCGCTTCGAACTGGCCTTCCATCGCGAAAAGAAGGAGCTGTCGGTCTATGCCATCACCATCGCCAAGGGCCGCCCCAAGCTCGAGAAAAGCGACAGCCAGGCCGATCTTCCCAGTTTCGGTATGCCGCCGGGACGATTGCTGGCGCGCAATGCCACGATGACGGAACTCGCCCACGTGCTGCAGGCCAATGTCCTCGATCAGCCCGTGGTCGATCAAACCGGGCTGGGCACAACCCGCTACAATCTCACGCTGCAGTATACGCCCGATGCCGCGCAGCGCGCTCAACTCGCCGCCGTCCTCGGGCCCAATGCGCCGGCCGCGACAGCACCCGGCGATCCTGATGCCCCGCCCGACCTCTTCACCGCGTTCCAACAGCAAGCGGGCCTGAGGCTCGAATCCACCAAAGCCCCCGTCGACGTGCTGGTGATCGACAAAGCGGAAAAGCCGAACGACAACTGAGAAGCCCGCGGGCGGTCCTTCCTCAAAGCCGCACCTCGCCCTCCACCTTCCCGAAGTTAATCCGCACCCCAGCGGCCAACCGCAGCGTCCGCCCCGGCAGCACTTCCACCGGAGTCGGATCCGCCGCTTGGCATAACGACCATTTCACATCGTCCAGGTTGCGCAATCCCCAAACGTCGGGGTGCTCCGGATGCACCGCCACCTCCGCTACCGGCCGCGAAAAATCGTTCGGCGTCTGCTCATCGACGTGATGCGGATAGAGCCGCGTATCGTGGTTCAGCATCACCGTCGCCCTCCCCACCCGCAGCCGGAACGGCAACTGGATGCGCGCCCCGCAACTCCAGCACGCGCCCGGCTGCCCTCCGTTCGCCCGCAGGGCGTCGCCATCGTAAAAATTTTCCGCCCCGCACGCCCGGCAATACAGAATCGAATCGCGCAGCCGAATCATTGCCGCGCGCCACTCTCCTTCCCGCACCCGCGCTTGCACAGATCGCAAACCCTCGGTGAACGATCGCGTGAACAGATCCCGCAGAAACCGCGGATAGATCGGCCAATAGAGCAGCGCGTTATCGTGATACCCCGGAACCGGCTCGTTCGAGCGATTGCGCGGATCGAAAATGAACACCGGCTCGGCCCCGTACAGCTTGGTCATCGCCGGCAAATCGAAGCTGTGAATCGCCAGCTCGCGCCGCCCTTCCAGTGGATGGTGAACCAGGAACAAATAAAACAACAGGACCGCGAGCGAAAACAGGTCCGTCTCCGTATTCGGCAGCGCATCGCCGCGCACCACTTCGGGCGCCATGAATCGCGGCGTGCCCAGGATGCCGCTTTCCCGGTCGCCATTCACCGTCACATTGTCGTTGTCGCCGATGGCAATCTCGCCGGAACAGGGATCGAAGAAAATGTTTCCGAAGGAGATGTCGCGATAGCAGAATCCCTCCGAATGCAGGTGGAGGAAGCTGTGCGCCAGCCAGAAGCCCGCCGTCGCCAGGGCGCGAAAGGTCGGGTCGATGCGCCGCCGCATCAGGTCGGCGATTCCGCGAAAGCGGGCCTCGCGCAGCGCCATGATGTAGCCGAATCCCGGAACCCCCGGCGCCGATGCCAGTTCCCGCGGCCACAAAAACCGGCTCGTAGGGGGCCCCTTGCGGATCAGCGCCTCGAGGAGCGCGCGCTGCCGCAGTGTCGCGCAGCCCGGCAGATACCACTTGAGCGCCACCTGCCGGCCGCCCCACTCCGCGCGGTACACCTCCCCCTGCCCGCCGCTGCCCAGCAATTCGAGGATCGCGCACTCCAAGCGCGACGCTTCCGCCGTGACTTTCTGCCCCTTTCGCAGAATCTGGCTCATCGCAACTCCCGCCGGATTCCGAAATACAAGCTGAGCACCAAAGCGGCTACGTAAGCCACGCAGAATAATGCGATCGCCAGCCCTGCCATGTCACCGCCGCCTTACGAGCGAGCACGCAATCCGCCCCTGAATCGGCGTCATGTCGCCGATCCAGAAGTACAGAAAAGCGCCCAGGCAAAGACTCTCCATCGATCGCACCACATGGAATGCGGCCCCATGCGCCGCCCCTACAAAGTGCCATCCCAGCCACCACTCCATCACCCACGCGAACGGCGCCCCGACGGCTACCAGCGGCAGCGCCAGCAGGATCAACACCTCCGGCAAGAGCGCAAACGCCGCAGTCCGTGGATCGAGCAGCGTATGCTCTGGCGGGGTCATCTGCTCAAACGCCCGCCGCGCCAGCCGCAGCCCGCATCCCGCGCCAGCCAAAACGAACGCCAGCGCGCCGCACTCCAACAGCCCTCCCGGCCACGTCCTCCACAGATGGCAGAAGCTCGCAGCCACTACCGTCCCCAACCCCGCCAGCGCCGACACAATCGCCACCAGGCACGTGCCCAGCCAGGGCCAGTTCACCGCCGCGCCCCCGCTTGCAAAACGCGACTCATTCCGCGCACGCGCTTCACCCGCCGGAAACACCATCGCTTCACGCCCCGCGCGCAACCCTGGATTATTCTCCAGCCCGTAGCGCCACGATTCCACCGCCCAGCGCGCCGAATCCTCCGAAAGCCCCAGGTGATCCGACAGCCGCCGTGTCAGTCTCGCGACCAACGCTTCCGCGGGCATACCGGTTTGCTCCGCGCTCAGTTCCTCCGCCACGTTTTCCCGCAGCGCGCTGACCAGCAGAAACACCTCGCGCGGCGCATTCGGACAACAGTCGCGCAGGATCGCCTCGCACCGCCGCGGCTCCGCAAACGCGGCTCGCCCGTAAACCGCGATCGCCTCCCGCAGCCGCCGCCGCGCCACTTCCGCTACATCGCTTGCGAGCGCTACCTCCACAGCAACCCCACCGTAATATCGTCCCCGCTCCCCAACTCCGAAGCTTCGCGCAGCCACCCTTCCAGATTTTCGTCAACCGGCGCGATCCCTTGGGTATGGATCATGCGCAGCAAATCCGCCCCAACCGCCAGGAATCCTCCGTCCTCGCGAAACGAATTGGCGTATCCGTCGGTCGCCAGCAGCACGAGCGCCGGCAGGGCCTCCCACGCGCTCGTCACCCGCATCCGCACTTCCCGCGCGGCGTCGCGGGTTGCCAGTGAGGCGGTCTCATCGCCGATCCGCGCCTCGCCGCGCTCCCAGGGCCGCCCCACTTTGCCATCTTCCGATACCGTCAGAATGTCGCCATCGCCTAGCTGCAAATACCACACCGCCCGATCTGAAACCATTGCCGCCACGAGCGTCGAGCCGTACGCCAGAGCGGGATCGTTCTCCACCGCCCGCCGCGCGTCCTTGCCCAGTTTCCGTTCCAGTTGCTTCAGTGTGCTCGCCGCGATCGGTTTCTCAGCCAGGTGCTTCGCCACACTCCGCCGCCACCGCCGCACCAGTTCTTGCGGCAGTCCTTCCGGGTCCAGCCCGCCCGGCGCAGCCATTAACTCCATAGCCGTATCAATCGCAAATCGCGAACCGTGATCGCTGCGAAAGCACTTCGCGCTGCCGTGTCCGTCGGCCACCGCCAGCAGCACCCCGCCCGCGCAATCGGCATTCCGCCGCCAGCCGATCGCATCCTGGTTCGGAAGCCCCGAGCGCAGGTGCGACGCGCCCCGCACGCTGCGGCCCAGGACCTGCCACATTCCTCCCATGCCTTGAATGCCTGCTACCAGACGTCTCCCACGGCCGGAGTGCCCGCCGCCGGCGGGGCGGGCACCGGCACATTGCCGGAAGCCGTTGCCGCCTGCCGGCTTTGGCTCGCGGGCGAAGAAGCCGCCTTCAGCACCGCTGTCGATGCCCAGCGGATGTAATTCACCAGCGTCTCCGCGTTATTCGCCTGCAACAGCGGAATTTCGGCATTGCCGATGAATTTGCGCAGCGTGTCATGATCCGCATCCGCGCCGATCGCGATCGCGATCCGTACGGCGCGCTTGGCCCACGGCACATCCATCAGCGCGCGCAAGCCCGCTTCGAAATCGTCGGTCGGCTGCCCGTCCGAAATCAGCACCAGCACCGGCGGCAACGCCCGGTCGCTCATCGGCGGAATCCGTAGTTGCTCGCCGACCAGCGTCAGCGCGCGCCCCATATCCGTCATGCCGTCTGCTTTGAGATCGGTCCAGCGGAAATCCGTCACGCGCGTCGCCTCCGCCACGTGCCACTGCGCGCCATCGGAAAACCGCAGCACGCGTACCAGCACCTCCGCGTTCGGGTTCTCGTCCGCCGCTTTCTGCATGTGCGGAATCGCTTCTTTGATTGCGTTATTCAGCGACTGAATCTTGCCGTCCGCCTGCATCGAGCCCGAGCAGTCGCAAATCCAGAAGAAGTGTAACGGCCGGGTTGCCAGTTCCCCGCCAGGTCGTTTACTCATGCACCCACCTGCCTTTTGCTACCGCGCTACCTAATCGTACAACCAGATTCCAAAGAACGCTATTTATGTCGTATGCCGATCGCGCCTGCGGCCGTCCTGGTTTCGGTGCTCGATGGCGGCTATAAGCTTGCCGGCCTGGGTTCCACGCCGGCGGCGCACGTCGAGGCTCTGCTCGGGTAGCGTCGAGCATGCCCGCCCGTCGAAAACGGTAAATTTTTTACCGATTTCTTTCACCGCTCTACGAAAAATCAACAACTTAGGGCGGGACAAACGATCAACTTGATCCGTTTTTGCGCGACCGCGCCGAGACGCGGAGGTGTTCTTGACGCGCTGTTGGAGTAGTGCCGGATCGACACCGTATTGCTGGCCGTGTTGCCTTGGCCTGTCTGGTTCGAATAGACTGGCGCGCCGCCCGATTCCGGCCGGTGGCGCAGGTGTACCCACCACTTCTGGAACCACACCACATTGATCGCTTCCCGGGCCACGGCCGCCAGAGTGGCCGCAATATCCAGCTTCCCCATGGCGCCGAACCCGTTTGGCGTTTCCGAGTGGATGTACGGGTTGCCCGGACTGAGCGGCGTGTTGATGAAAACCGGCGGCTCACTCGTAAGCGTGGCGCCAGTCGCCATGCCGTTCTGCAACTGCTACAAGGTGACTGGATCCGGCATGAAATCGACGCCCGCTTTGAGAGTCCTGTACTTCTGGTCAAGCGTCCTTGGCCCCAGAACTAGACCAACTAGACCTGGTCCCACTGCATTAGCGACGTAGAGAATACTGAACTGGGAATGGCAGGACGACTCGCCGGCAACAGGCAGGTTGCTACATGAATACGGTGAACTTCAGCACGCCGGTAGCCACAATCAACAGCGGTAACTTCGGTCAAATTACCACCCAGATCAGGGGGGCATACACGGCACCCGGTCAGACTAGTGCCCGTCGCCGTCTCCATCCGCATCCATACCCTGAAGCTGTTGCAGCGCTTGGGCGCTCAGGTGCACCGTATCTTCCGGCTGCTGGGATTGCGGAGCTTCGGTGCTCTTATTTCGGCTACTGGGCGCCTGCGGTTGAACCGCTGATGTGGAACTGCTGCCCGAACAGGGGGAAACGCTCATGCAAATCTCCTTCGCCTGTTCTTATCGGCGCCCGCTACTCGCTCTTTAAAGGACCAGGCCCCTTTCCCGCAAATATTATGCGCCCGCCGACTTCACAGCCGCGCCGCGCGCTGCCGCCCATCGCTTGCGGTTCGCTTCTATGATCCGCTTCCGGCCGGCGGCGCTCAATTTCCTCTTTGGCTTCTGCGCCTGTTTCGCCGGCGCGGAACCGGATTCCCCGCGGATCGCGGCCCAGCGCTTCCGCTGCGCCTCGGCGATTCTGCGCCGCGCCTCGGCGCTCATTCTTCTCCGTTTCCGCGGTCCCCGGCTGGGGGCGCTCGTCGCAGTGGCGCCGTTGCGCGGCAACATCGCCCGTAATTCCTGAATCTGCTCATCCAACCGCCTCTTTTGCGCTTCAAAGCCCTCGATGGCGGCGCTGATTAAATCGTCACTTAGTTTTTGTGGCATGTTTGCGTCTTTCTGTGTGCGACCTATACTTTCGACTCTATTCCAGACTAACCGATTCGGCACTCTCCCGGCAAAGAAACTTGTGCCCGGACCTGATATACTTCCAGCCTGCCTGGAGGGAACCATATGAGATTGTGCTTAGCTTTACTGTTTGCGCAGGTACTTACTTTTGCCGCGGAAGACCCCTATGCCAGCCAACTCTTTCAAAAGCACTGCGCCACCTGCCATCAGTCTGCTGCCGGAGCCAATGGACGCATCCCGCAACTTCCCGTACTTAAGGCTATGACTCCGGCCGCTATCCAAAGAACCCTGGATAGCGGAGTGATGCAGACTCAGGCCGCGGCTCTATCCGCCGATGAGCGCCTCCGCATCGCCACCTTCCTAGGTACCGCGGTCACCCTGCAGCGCAAACGCGAAGAGATTCCCGACTTATGCAAAGCCGGTGCGATCGGTACAGCCTCCGATCGCCCCTCCTGGCCGGATTGGGGAGGCGGCCCCGCCAATACGCGGTTTCAATCCGCCAAACAAGCCGGCATCGATGCGCAGGACTTGCCCCGCCTCACTCTCAAGTGGGCCTTTGCTTTCCCCGACACTTCCACCATGCGCTCACAACCCGCCATCTACCGGGGGCGCATCTTTGCCGGCGGGCAGGATGGCAGTGTGTACGCGCTCGACGTCTCCACGGGCTGCGTCTACTGGACTACTGTAGTGCAGTCGCAGGTGCGCTCAGGCATCGCCACCGGAGAAATCGCCTCCGGTCCGGCTCTGTTCTTCGGTGACTCCGCCGGTTTTGTTTACGCCCTCGACGCCAACACCGGCAAACAGTTGTGGAAAATGCGGCCCGATGACCACCCCGCCTCCACCGTCACCGCTACCCCGGTCTTCTATCGGGGTAAACTCTATGTCGGTTCGGCATCGCGTGAGGAGGCTTTATCGGTCGCGGCCGGATATCACTGTTGCACATTCCGCGGCAGCGAGTCGGCGCTCGACGCGACCACGGGTAAAATTTTGTGGAAGCGCCACACCATCGATGAAGTTGCCAAAGCGCGCCCCAAAACCAAAAACGGAGCAACGGCTTTCGGTCCTTCCGGAGCGGGCGTATGGACAGCGCCGACGCTCGATCCCGAACGCGATACGATGTACATCACAACCGGGGATAATTACTCCGATCCGCCCACATCCATGAGCGATGCGCTGGTCTCTCTCCGGATGTCTACCGGCGAGATTCTCTGGTCGCGTCAATTCACCGCCAAAGACGCCTGGAACAGTTCTTGCCAGCTCCCCGGGAAAGTGAACTGTCCGGATTCCGATGGACCGGACTTCGACTTCGCCTCTTCGGCAATTCTGGTGACGCTGCCAAATGGCAAGCGCGAGTTGCTGCTTGGGCAGAAATCCGCTGTGGTTTATGCAGTCGACCCCGATCAGCGCGGCAAAACTCTCTGGCAATCGCGTATTGGCGAAGGCGGTACAGTGGGTGGAATCGAGTGGGGTTCCGCCAGCGACGGCCGCAATATGTACGTTGCTCTCTCCGATATTCGTTTCCAATTGGCGCTCAAGCCCAATAGCAACGACCGCACCTACCAGCTCGATCCCAACAAAGGCGGCGGGCTTTTCGCCTTCCGCATCGATAATGGCGAGCGCATCTGGCAAACCCCGCCCCCCGGCTGCGGCGCCCGCCGCCCCTGCAGCCCCGCGCAATCCGCAGCCGTCACCTCCACGCCCGGCTTAGTCTGGTCGGGATCCGAGGATGGCCACCTGCGCGCCTATTCTACGGTCAACGGCAAGATTGTCTGGGACTACGATACTGCCCGCCAATACCGAACCGTCAACGGTATTCCGGGCCACGGCGGTTCTATCGATGTCGCCGGGCCGATAGTCGCGGGAGGCATGCTGTTCACCGTGTCCGGTTACCCAAGCCGCGGCGGTATGCCGGGCAACGTGCTGCTGGCTTTCGGCGTGGGCCGCTGATTCTTGGCTCGATCAGAGCGGCGATCCTTAGGTAACCCGAGCACCGGGCAGCGCTACTTCGCATCTCCGAACTGAATGCTCGATTCGCCCGTGTACTTGTGATAGTTGCGGAAGTCAATCGAATTGCGGCTGCAATAGTTGGTGCCGCGCTGGCAGCTCAGAATCTCCGAGTGTGTAGGCAGCAGGTATTGCTGGGTGTCGCCCAGGCGAATGTAGGCATAGTCCGTGGCGGATTCCACGTGATCGCTCGGAAAGCCGCTGGGCAAACCTTTCGCCTCCATTTCAATGCGCAGCACGCGCCCGGTCTTCGGATCGATCCAAGTCGAGCCTTCGTACGCCGGCGTATACGCTTGCGAGCCGAAGTGGATATCCCAGTGAGAATTCTCGCGCCGCACCGAGAAATTATAAATCTTGGCATCCACGCCGCTGGTGCGGCCATCGCGCAGAAAATGAAATTCGGCGTCCGTCGCCGGCGAGAACAAATCGATCAGCATCGTGCCAAACTCGCCCGTCGACCAGGCTCCCGTGTCTTCCAGCGGCTTCGTGGGCGGCTTGCCGTTGACCATGATGTTGCGATAGTTTTCTTTGCCCTGATCGTAAACTAAATCGGTGGTGACCACGTCTTGCGCGTGCCAACTGGCCGGGCTGGTCTCGCTCTCATACCGCGAGACCACTTCCTGGCACACATAATTCGGCAGAGTCTCGGTGAATTGCAAAGCGGCCTCGGTCGCCTTGCGGATCAAAGGATCCATTTGCCGGTTGAAACCAGGTAGCCGGTCGTCGGCCGAATCGTCCCCGGCAGGCGGCCCATCCGGCGCCGGCCGCGGCCGCGGACGGCTGATCGTCCCCTCGTTAGGCAACTCCACCAAGTTGGGCTGAGAGCCCGCCTGCGCCTGTGGCCGCTGCTGCACGCCCGTGCCGCTAGGAGGCAGGTCCACCTGCCCCGGCGGTAGAGGGACTGGGTTCGGCGGGAGTGAAGGAACTGAGCCGGGTGGCAGATTCGAAGCCACTTGCTTGGGCTGCTGCGATTGCGGCTGTGCGGCCTTCGCCTTCGGTGTGCCGGACGAGTTGGTCTGCGCCGGATCGGCTGGCAGGGGAGGTGGCGGCGCAGCGCTTACCGTCGCCGGCTTGCCCCGCTTCAGCGTAGGCGGCCCGGGGTCGTCCGGATCCCGCGGCGCTGGCGGCGGCGCGTTCTCCGTGCCGCTTTCCACCGGCTTGTCTTTCCACGTATCCGGCACCGCTCCGTTCTGCTCGCTACCTTGCTTGTTATCCTTGTCCGCCGAATCCGCAGCCCCCGCCCTCTCCCAGTAAACATTGGCCGCCACCAGGTGTCCGGTATTGTCCTCGTTCCCTTCGACCGAGATCTGGTCGCCCTGCTGGAAATCCGGTTTTTTGATCTCCTCGCCCTTTTTGAAGTATTTGGTCTTTGACGTAAGCCGGAATTCCACTACCCGGTAGTCGTCCATCTCCAGGCTCAGCGATTTCGCATCGAGCGTCTTCAGCTTCCCGTGAAAGCTCGCCAGCGGCTGCTCCGCGGTCCCTGTTGGCGTCCGCCGCCCGCCCGATCCCGGAACTGGAACACCCGTGCCGGGATACGGAGCCCGGCCCGGATACGGATAACCGCCTCCCGGATACGGATACTGTCCCGGCAGCGGACCGCCCGGATAGCCAATCTGGGCCTCCGCCAGACACGCCGCCGACAATACGAGTAAGAGGATGCGCAAGCTAGATGGTGAGATGCGTTGCCGCATACAGAGGTTACTCACTCCCGCATCCATTTTCCCGCTTTTTGCCGCCACTTGTCTGAGACCTTATTCCGTGTTTTCCAATACGCCATAGTTGGTTACAGTGGAATTGTGAGCCTGCGCCGCTTTCTGGTGGTTGGGGACGAACCCATTCGCGAATCGCTTGCCGGCCTGCTGGAGCACCATCATGCCGCTCTCGATTGTGTTTCCCACCCCGGCGACGCTCTCGCCCACCTCCGATCGGCGCCTTACGACTTGGCCATTACCGGCTACGGCACAAACGGAGCCGATCCTCTGAAGATGCTCCGCCGCTTCCACACCATCCGTCCCGATCTAAAAGTCATCGTAACCGGCGATGCCAGCCCCTCCCGCGCCCTCGAAGCCATTCGCTCCCGCGCTTACGGCTATATGCATCTGCCTTTTTCCAGCCTTCATCTGGGCGAAATGGTGCAGCAGGCGCTCGATTCCGCCGCCTGGCGCGACGATATCCGCCTCACTTCCGCGCGCCTCGAATGGGTTACGCTCGATATCCAGTGCAAGCTCGAAGCCGCCGAGCGCGCCACTCACCTGGCCCGTGAACTGGCCGCCGATCTCGATCCCAACGCCGCCGAAGACTTCACCTCCGCCTTTCGCGAACTTCTCCTCAACGGCATCGAACACGGCGGCAAATCGAATCCGCGCAAGCGCGTGCGCGTTTCCCTGCTGCGGCTCGCCGGCTCCCTCGTGGTGCAAATCCGCGATCCCGGAAAGGGATTTTCCTTCGAGAAAATCCAGCATGCCGCCGTTTCGAATCCCGACGATTCGCCCACCCGCCACGTCGAAATCCGCGCCGAACAGGGCCAGCGGCCCGGTGGATTCGGCATCCTCATGGCCCGCAATCTGGTTGATCAATTGCTTTATAACGAACGCGGCAATGAAGTGATCTTTGTGAAAAAGTTCACCCGGTTTCCTCCATCCTCCCCAACCACTTAAGATTGGTCGAGGGTTGATGGATTTATCATCGAAGCCTCGCAACGAAGAACGCATTCTTCTGCTCTTAACCGTCGTCATTGGCGCCGTTGTGGGGCTGGTCGTAGTCGCGTTTATTCTGCTTACCGAGAACCTCGGTTCGCGCCTGTATCCCTCGGGCGTTCCAGCCTGGCGCCGCGTTTTGATTCCGTTCTCCGGAGCCCTGATCTCCGGTTTCTTTCTGGCTCGCTATTTTCCCAATGCCCGCGGCAGCGGCATTCCCCAGACGAAAACCGCGCTGTTTTTGCGTGACGGTTACATCGCCTTCCGCACCGTCTTCGGAAAATTCTCCATGTCCGGGCTCGCCTTGGCCAGCGGCATCGCTCTGGGCCGCGAAGGGCCATCCGTGCAGGTCGGAGCGGGAATCGCTTCCGTATTGGGCCGGCGTTTCGGTCTTACGCCCACCAGCATCAAGGCGCTCGTCCCCGCCGGCGCTTCGGCTGCCCTCGCCGCGGCCTTCAATACTCCCATCGCCGCCGTGCTGTTCTCGCTTGAAGAAGTCATGGGCGATATGAACGCCCCCGTCCTCGGTTCCATCGTGCTCAGCTCCGCCACCTCCTGGATGGTGCTGCACATGCTGCTCGGCGATGAGCCGCTGTTCCATGTGCCCGCCTATGAACTGGTCAGCCCCATCGAGTTCCTCTGGTACGCCGTGCTCGGCATCATTGGCGGCCTGGTCTCCGTGGCTTTCGTAAAAGGCCTGCTTTGGCAGCGCAAGTACTTCCTGCGCATCCCGCAATCGTTTTTGTGGGCCGCCCCGGCCGTGGGCGGTTTGGTGGTCGGCCTCCTCGGCTGGTTCTTCCCCCCCGTCCTGGGTGTCGGCTATAACTACGTTGGCCAGGCCCTCAATGGGCAAATTGCCGCCGGCATGATGGGCCTGCTGGCCTGCTTGAAGCTCATCGCAACCTCCAATTGTTACGCCTCCGGCAATGCCGGAGGCATTTTTGGTCCCGCCCTCTATATCGGCGCGATGACCGGCGGCGCGGTCGGAGCTCTGGCTCACTTCGTTATGCCCCATCACACCGCCAGCGTGGGCGCCTATGCGCTGGTCGGAATGGGTGCGGCTTTCGCGGGTATCATCCGCGTCCCCCTCACCTCGGTCATTATGATTTTCGAGACCACGCGCGATTATGCCATCATCGTCCCGCTGATGATTTCCAACCTCGTGGCTTACTTCATCTCCAGCAAGCTCCAGGAAGAGCCCATTTACGAGGCCCTTGTGCACCAGGATGGCATTCACCTGCCGCTGGGCCGCCACGCCCGCGAGGCTCTGCTGATGGTAGGCAACGCTTACCGTCCGGCCCCCCTCGTGATGAATGCGGCTGAGACGATTCAGCAAGCGGCGGCTCGCATACCCGATAAGACCGGCGCCTGGCCCGTGGCGGAAAACGGCTTGCTGCGTGGCATGCTCACCGCCCGGCAAATCGAAGACGCGCTCCAAGCCAATCGCGGCGCCGAACCACTGCGCAACCTGATCCCCGAGCCAGGACCCATCGAACAGTTAGTCGCCGCCACATTTCCGCATGTCCACCTCGATCACACTCTCGACATGGCGATGCGCCGCATGGCGCAGTCCGGCCTCGAAGTCTTGCCCGTGGTCAGCCGGACCAATGTCCGCGAACTTAAGGGCGTGATCTCGTTCGGCGACATCCTGGCCGCCTACCGCATGGGCGAGCGCAGCGATGACCGCCGGTAGCGGACCAAGGCCTAGTGGCTGAGTCTGCTGGCCCCGTTCACCGTCCTGCGGCACATGTGCTCTGCTAAACACTATATCCGCGCGGCGAATCTCAAGGTTCCACCTCGAATAAGTTGTAACCCAGCACCTCGGCCGGTTCCTCCTCGACCGCCCGCACCATCGCGCCCCGCGGCCCACGCTGCAGCAAAGCGGCAAAGCGCGCCAGTTGATCGGCTGGCCCGGCCGCGTAAACCTCCACGCCGCCATCCTCCAGGTTGCGCACGTATCCAGTAAGGTTCAGTTCCGTAGCCGCCCGCTGCGCAAAGTAGCGGAAACCAACTCCCTGCACTCGTCCGCTAATCACCCACCGCTTTGCCGATTTGCTGTCCGCCTTCATCCGCTTCGAGAGCATAGCATGGAACTCCGGTTCCCTCGCAAATCATAGTGCGGCCCCAGGCACATTGCACAATAGAGAAGCCGATGCACGAATACGACGTTGCCTTCAAACTGGTCCTGCAATCCGTCGACGTTACCATGCGGGAACTGGCCGGAACCACCGTTACGCGCTGGCTCAGCGTGGAGCTTCCCGAAGTCCGCAATACGCGCGCGGATCTGCTGGGAGAAACGGCAACCGGAGGCCTTCTCCACATCGAGCTGCAATCCTCAAACGACCCACGCATGCCCTTGCGCATGGCCGAGTATTGCCTCCGCGTCTTTCGCCAATTCCAACAGTTCCCGCGCCAGATTGTCCTATACGTCGGCCGCGCGCCGCTGAATATGCAAACCGAACTGAACGGGCCGGCATTGCACTATTCCTACCAACTGGTGGACATTCGTGACCTGGATACCGAACGCCTTCTGGAAAGTCCGAGCGTGGGCGATAATATGATTGCGATCCTTACCAGACTGCGCGATCCCCGCGCGGTGGTCCATCGCGTGGTTCAGCGGATCGCCAGGCTCCCGCAGGCGGAGCGGGAAGAGGCGCTGGCCCGCCTGACGATCCTGGCAGGTTTGCGAAGGCTCGACGATATTCTGGAGGAGGAGAAAGAAAAAATGCCGATCACCGAAAGCATCATGACCCACGGTCTCATCGGCCCGATGATCCGCAACGCGAGGAAAGAGGGCCGCGAAGAGGGCCGCGAAGAGGGCATGCATCAGGGCGAACTCACCCTGCTGCGCCGCCAGATGGAAAAGCGCTTCGGCCCTATCCCCGCCTGGGCTCTGGACCGGTTGAATGGGCTCTCCTCGTCGCAGCTCGAGAATCTCGGCGAACGATTGCTGGACGCCGCCTCACTGGAGCAATTGTTTCAGTAACGGCTCCACTCCCTATGACTCCAGGCTATGAAGCCCTGCGCCATGGAACTGCCCTGGTTGATCTTTCCACGCGCAGCCGCTTCCGCGTTACCGGCCGCGACCGCGCCCGGCTGTTGCACAACGTTACAACCAACGACATCAAAAAACTGACGCCAGGCGATGGGTGCTACGCCTTCCTGCTCACGCCTCAGGGGCGCATTCAGGCCGATCTGACCCTATTCTGTTTTCCCGATTATTTCCTCATCGATACCGAACCGGAACTGCGCGAAACCCTCCCGCGTCTGATCCTGAAATACAAGGTTGCCGATCAGGTGGAAGTGGAAGACATCACTGGGGAAACGTGCTCGATCGGGGTGGAAGGTCCGGGCGCCGCCCAGGCGCTGGCCGCCAATGCCATTCCTACCCCGGCCAAGCCTTATGCGCACCAGCCGTGGGGAGAATGCACCGTAGCTAACATCAGTGTGACTGGCCAGCCGGGCTTTCGCATCTTTGGCTCCCGCTCCTTCGACCCTCCATCGCTTGGTCCCCGTGTCGTGCCTGCCACGGCCGACGATGTCCGCCGTGTCCGCATCGAAAACGGCCGCCCCCGTTTCGGCGAAGATCTCCGCGAAAATTCCTTACCGCAGGAAACCCAGCAGATGCACGCGGTCAGTTTTCAAAAGGGCTGCTACATCGGCCAGGAAATCGTCGAGCGCATTCGCGCCCAGGGCCACGTCAACAAGAAACTGGTCCGGCTCGTGATCGAAACCTCTACGGTCCCCCCTCCCGGAACCAAACTGACAGCCGAGGGCAAAGAAGTGGGCGAGATTGTCTCCGCCGTATCCTCTCCTCCATCCCAAGTCGCCGCCATCGCCTACCTGCGCGTGCCGCATACCGAGCCGGGAACGGTGCTCGATGCCAACGGCATTCCGGCGCGGGTCGAGTCCGCAGAATCTGGCAAACCCAACTGATTCGCACCCCCACCCAGTGCGCCGCACCTGCGGGTAAAATGCGAGAACTCGAAGTACTGGAATCGGGCGGCGGGCTGCCACAATGGGGTTGCGGAAAGGATTTGATTCCCCCGGACGCGCCGTTTGGCCACGGGTGGCGCCCGCGCGCCGGTTCCCCACACCTTTGCACCGATCTTTTGGGCGGCGCGGTGTCCTTAGGGGGGCCGGTATCAGTCCTTTCCGCAATCGCTTAGCTTCAAGCGCATCTACACAGCCAAGTACATGGTATTGCCGTTCCGGTTCACCAGCAGCAGCGTCGGGTTGCTCGATTCCCGCATCGCTCGCGCGAAATCCCGGGTGTTGGCCACGGGCTTGCGGTTGACCTCTTGAATGACATCACCCTTCTGCAGGCCGGCATCGGCGGCTTCACTCGATGGGTCGACCTTAGTGACCACCACGCCTGGCGTATTCGCCGAAAGGCCGAGGTCGTGCGCCGTTTCCGCATCCAGGTTATCCACAGAGACGCCCGCCAGCGCGCTTTCACTGCCCGAGTCGTTGCCTGGACGCGCTGCCGAAGCCTCTTCGGTGGGCATCTCGGCCAGTTTCACGGTGATATCGCGGTGCGCGCCCTGCCGGAAGATCTTGAGGTTAGCCTCGCTTCCCGGCGCCATCATGGAAATTCTCATTCGCAAATCGTTACTGTTCGCCACGGGTTTGCCATTGACGTCCAGAATGATGTCGCCCCTCTCCAACCCGCTCCTCGATGCCGGGCTATTAGGAGTCACATCGCCTACCAGAGCGCCTCGCGGCTCGCTAGCGCCGAACGCCTTGGCAATTTCGGGCGTGACGTCTTGCGGCAGAATCCCCATGTAAGCCCGCTCCACTTTGCCGTTCTTTACGATCTGCTCCATCACGTTCACGGCCATATCGGACGGAATCGCGAAACCGATTCCCTGGTTGCCGCCGGAGCCATGGGAAATGATCGCTGTGTTGATGCCGATCAGCTCGCCGCGGTCGTTCACCAGCGCTCCGCCGGAATTGCCGGGGTTGATAGGCGCGTCGGTCTGGATGAAATCCTCGTAGGTTTCGATGCCCAGATTCGAGCGGCCCGTGGCGCTCACAATACCCATGGTGACCGTCTGCCCCACACCGAATGGATCGCCAACCGCCAGTGCGTAATCGCCCACTTCGACCTTGGACGAATCGCCAACCGTGATGCACGGCAGATTAGTGGCGTCGATCTTCACAACCGCGAGGTCGCTCTTGGGATCGGTCCCGATCACCTTGGCTTTGAATTCCCGCTTGTCCTTGAGCGTCACGCGCACATCGGTAGCGCCATCCACCACGTGATTATTCGTGAGGATGTAGCCATCGGGGGTCATGATTACTCCGGAGCCGAGTCCCTGCTCACGCTGCTCCGGCATCTGTCGCCGGCCGCCAAAGGGACTCTGATCCCCAAAGAACTGGCGGAAAAACGGATCGTCCGGCAGTTGCGGAAACGCGCCGGAGGTCTTAATTACCTTCGAAGACGAGATATTCACTACGGCCGGCACCACCCGCTTCACGACCGGCGCGAAGCCCGTCCGGCTGGGAGCTTCGTCCGGATTTGCCATCTTCAAAACCAGCGGTGGATGCACCAGGCGGTTGACCTCTCCCAAACCCACCGCGCCCATCGCAAGCAGCAGCGCCGCCGGCAGAACCATCTGGGGGCGCCTCCAAAAATTCTGTATGTTCATGGGATCTCCAATCGAAAGATCTGGCCGCCACGGCGCTTGTGCGCCCGAGTGGTGGCTCCACTTCAATCGACGGAGCGGCCGGCAAGGCGTCTTTCACAACCAGCCGGTATTCGGGGCACCGGAGAGTCGGTAGGGGAGGAACAGCGTCTTTAGAGGGTCCGTCGTAGGATTCGTCCGCTATCTAGCAGATCGCTTTCATTACTATGCGAGAAGCCTGCCCTCCCCGGGGCTTCCCAGCAGAATCCGGCCAATGTATAATCGCCGGAATTATGGGAGCACCCAAGAGCTGTATTCCACTACCCGCGGCATTTGTAATTCTCCTGGCGTTGGGCCACGCCCAGAACCGTACGACCGCCCAGATCCCCCGCATGCCGGACGGGAAACCGAACTTCACCGGCCTATGGGAGGCACTGGGTACGGCCGATTGGGACATCCGCGATCACAGCTCAGCGCCGGGGCCTTTCTTTCAACTGGGCGCCACCGGAGCCGAGCCGGCGGGACAGGGCATCGTCGAAGACGGTGAAATTCCCTATACACCGGCCGCCGCCAAAAAGCAGCAGGAGAATTACCAGAACCGGCTGAAGCTCGATCCGGAAGTGAAGTGCTACATGCCAGGCATTCCACGCGCCAACTACATGCCTTTTCCTTTTCAGATCATTCAATCGAACAAGGACATTGCCTTCGCATACGAATATGCGACCGCGAACCGGGTGGTGAACATGGGCAAATTTAAAGAAGGCGCGGTGGACACGTGGATGGGCACTTCCAACGGCCACTGGGAAGGCGACACCCTGGTAGTCGACGTGAGTAGTTTAAACGGCAATAGCTGGTACGACCGGGCGGGGAACTTTCAAACCGAAGACACGCACGTTGTAGAGCGGTTCACCCTGGGCGATGCCGACCATATCAATTACGAAGCCACCATCGAAGACAAGAACATCTATACGCGTCCCTGGAAAATCAGCACGGTGTTTTATCGCCGCAAAGAGAAGAACGCGCAGCTCAACGAATTTAAATGCGTGGAGTACGCGGAACAGTTGATTTACGGGGATCTGGTGAAGAAGTAGGAGGGATGGGTATGCAGCAGAGATTCTGGGGTGCGCTAGCCCTGGCTGCCGGCTTGGCATGCGCCGCCGCGCCGGTGTTTGCACAGGCCGCCAAAGTTGCGCCGGCCGCCAAAACCTGGACGCAGCCGAAGACGCCCTGGGGCGATCCCGATTTGCAAGGGACCTGGACCAGCGACGATTGCATCGGCACTCCGCTGAACCGCCCCGTCAATTTGGGCGACCGGCTGTATTACACCGAGCAGGAACTGGCGCAGCGGGAGAGCCGCCTCGAAAAGCAGCGGGAAACCGATTCCGAAGAATTCGTAGCCAACAACCAGCGCGTCGGCACCGGGCCTCCCGCCCACTGGGGCGAGCGCGCCCGCCGGCCCTGCAAGCAGACTTCGCTTGTGGTGGAGCCGGCAAACGGCAGGACTCCCGACCTGCTTCCCGAGGCCAAGGCCCGGCCCGTTCCCGAAGGCGCGGGCAACAACAATCCCAAAGCCGATTCCTATACGGATTTTAGTTGGTACATCCGCTGCATCACGCGCGGGGTCACGGGGTCGATTCTCCCGGTGATCTACGGCAATGGCCAGCAGATCGTGCAAGCCAAGGGATACGTCACCATTTTGCAGGAGATGGTGCATGAAGCGCGGGTGATTCCGCTGGACGGCCGGCCGCACGAGAGCTCCAATATTCGCTCTTATATGGGCGATGCGCGCGGGCACTGGGAGGGCAATACGCTGGTGGTCGAGACCACTAATTTCCTGGGTAACCGTACTGGAATCGGTCTCAACGGCGGCGGCACTCCCACCAGCGATGCGTTGAAACTCGTGGAGCGCTTCACGCGCGTGGGACCGAACGAGATGCGCTACGAAGTGACGGTGGATGACCCGAAAACTTACGTAGCGCCGTTCAAAATTGCATTTCCTCTGACGCAGGAACCGGGTTATCGGAATTTCGAGTATGCGTGCCATGAGGGCAATTACGCCATGTTCGATTCCCTCAGCGGAGCGCGGGCAAAGGAAAAGGCCGCGGCGGAAGCGGCAGCCAAGAAAGGAAACTGAAGATGAACAGAACGATTTCGATCATGATTGCCGCGGGCGTGGCGCTGACCGCCGCCCTGCCGGTTTGGGCACACCATGCTTTCGCGGCCGAGTTCGATTCCACAAAGCCGGTGAAGTTCAAAGGCACCGTTACCAAAATGGAATGGATCAACCCGCACGCGTGGATTCACATCGACGTGAAAGGCGACGATGGCACGGTCACCGAATGGATGATTGAAGCCGCGGCGCCGAATTCGCTCCTCCGCCGCGGCTTCAACAAGCACTCCCTCGAAGCGGGCACGGAAATCGTGGTGGAAGGCTTCCAGGCAAAAGACGCTTCCCACCGCGCCAACGGCAGCGTCATCACGTATACCGACGGCCGAAAACTGTTCATCGGTTCCTCGCAAGGCGATCCGGGCGCCGCGCCGGGTGCGCCGAGCGAGAAGTAACGCCGCCGGCAGGTAATTGGGCAAGTGTACACTCTGCGCCCTTTTCGGCAATAGAACGGCAACTTATCAAGCTAAAAACGGCAGTTAGCCGGCACCTTGGGCCAGTCATGCGAGTTGCCGATGATACTGTTATTCCTACACGCCCCAGCAGTAATCTTCGACGGCGCGCTCGATGGAGGGATCGCTCTCTGTGAGGCGCATCAGTTCCAGGCGGATGGCGTCGACCAGGGCTTTCCAACTGGCTTCGATGATGTTATCCGAGACGCCCACGGTAGACCAGCTTTTGCGGTGATCGGACCATTCGATTAGCACGCGGACTTTCGCGGCTGTACCTTTGCGCGAATCGAGCACCCGCACCTTGTAGTCGGTGAGGCGGACGTCTGTGATCTGGGGATACAGCTTGGAAAGGCACTTGCGCAGGCATAGGTGCAAGGCATTGAACGGGCCATGGCCGGAGGCGGTGGCGGAATGGACGCCATCGCCGGTGCGTAGCGTGACCGTGGCCGTAGTTTGGGTGCCCTCATGGCTGCCCGCGCGGGTGCTTACTTCATAGGTGTCCACATCGAAGAAATGCATGCCCGGCTGCAGGGCTTCGCGCACCAGAAGTTCGAAAGTGCCCTCGGCGGCTTCCAGTTCGTAACCTTCGTATTCGAGGTGCTTGACGCGCTCGAGCAGTTCGACGCGGGCCTTCTCATCCAGGCGGTCGGCCAGGCCATGCTGCTTGAGCTTGTACATGATGTTGCCGCGCCCGGAAAGATCGCTCACCAGTACGCGCTGGCGATTGCCGACTTTTTCCGGAGCGATGTGCTCGTAAGTCGCCGAATCCTTCAATACGGCGCTGACATGCACGCCGCCTTTGTGCGCAAAGGCGCTTCTGCCTACATAGGGCTGATCGTTGCGGACGGGCAGATTGGCCAGCTCGGCGATGAAGCGGCAAACGGAAGCTAAGCCGGCGAGGCGCTCGGGGCCGATGGTCGTGTGACCGAGCTTGAGTTCGAGATTCGCCAGAATAGAAGCGAGATTGGCATTGCCGCAGCGCTCGCCGTAGCCGTTCAGGCAGCCCTGCACGTGGGTAGCGCCGGCTTCCACGGCAGCGATGGTATTGGCGACGGCCACATCGGAATCGTTATGCGTGTGGATGCCGATAATGCCATCGAAGCGCTTGCGCACTTCCGAGACGACTTCTTCGATGCGGCTGGGAATGTTGCCGCCATTGGTGTCGCAGAGGCAAAGGACGTCGGCTCCGGCGTCCTTTGCGGCGGCCAGCGTTTCGAGCGCGTAGGCGGCGTCGGCGGTGTACCCATCGAAGAAATGTTCGGCGTCGTATACGACTTCCTTGCCGTGGTCCTTGAGATACTTCACGGTTTCGGAGATCAATTTAAGGTTCTCTTCGAGCGGAATGCCCAGGGCCCGCTTCACGTGCAGGTCCCAGGTTTTTCCAAAGATCGAAACGACGGGCGTGCCGGCTTCCACCAGCGCCCGCACGTTGCGGTCCTCGTCGACGGGGTTGCGGGCGAAGCGCGTGGCGCCGAAGGCGGTGAGGCGTGAATGCTTCAGATCGAGCTCGCGGGCCCGGCTGAAGAACTCTTTGTCCTTCGGATTGGAGCCGGGCCATCCGCCCTCGATGTAATCGATGCCGAGCTCGTCGAGCTTTTGAGCGATGACCAGCTTGTCATCGACCGAGAAGGAAACGGCTTCCCCCTGGGTGCCGTCGCGGAGAGTGGTATCGAAAGTGAAGATTCGCATCGCGCTATTTCCTGGCGGCCAGCGCGGGCGAATCTTCCGGTACGCCGGCTTCCTTTTTCTTTTTGAGGAAGGTCATCATGGAACGGAGTTCGCGGCCCACCTGTTCGATCTGCGTGTTGCGCTCGGCTTCGCGCATGGCAAGGAACTTCTTGCGGCCGGTGCGATTCTCTTCCATCCACTGGCGGGCAAATTCGCCGGATTGGATTTCGCCGAGGATTTTTTTCATTTCAGCGCGGGTCTGCTCGTTGACGATGCGCGGGCCGCGCGTGTAATCGCCATATTCGGCGGTATCGGAAACGGAGTAGCGCATGTAGCTGAGGCCGCCTTCGTAGATGAGGTCCACGATCAGCTTGACTTCGTGCAGGCATTCGAAATAAGCCATTTCCGGAGCGTATCCCGCTTCCACGAGCGTATCGAAGCCCGCGCGAATCAGCGCGCTGACGCCGCCGCACAGGACCGATTGTTCGCCGAAGAGGTCGGTTTCGGTCTCCTCGCGAAAGTTGGTTTCGATCACGCCGGCTTTCAGGCAGCCGAGGGCGAGCGCATAGGCCAGGGCGTTTTCGAGCGCTTTTCCGGAGGGATTCTGGTGAACCGCCACTAGCGCGGGCACGCCGACACCCTCGACGTACAATTCGCGCACGCGATGGCCGGGGGCTTTCGGGGCGATCATGGAAACATCCACATCGGGCGGCGGCGTGATCAGCTTGAAGTGGATATTAAAGCCGTGCGCGAACATCAGCGTTTTGCCGGCAGTCATGTGGGGCGCGATCTGCTGGTTATAGAGATCGGCCTGGAGATGGTCGTGAACCAGAATCATCACGACATCCGCCTCCTTCGCGGCGTCGCCCGCGTTGGCGACCCGCAGGCCGGAAGCTTCGGCCTTAGCCCAGGATTTGCTGCCCGGGTAGAGACCGACGACCACATCGACTCCCGAGTCCCGCAGGTTCAGCGCGTGCGCATGGCCCTGGCTGCCGTAGCCGATGATGGCCACCGTGCGATTTTTCAGTAGATCGAGATTTCCGTCTTTTTCGTAATAACGATTAGGCATGTTGGCTCCCACCGCTCCCTTACGGTAGCGGCTCTGTTCAGAATTAGGATCGCGTCTCAGTGACCAGCTCTTTTGTCGGCACCGGCGGCTGCAGGCGCAGCTTTTTCGGCTCCAGTCCGATGGCGAGGATGCCGGAGCGGGTCACTTCGATTTCGCCGTAGCTGCCCATAATATCGACAAATTCATTCAGTTTTTCCGGGTCGCCGGTGACTTCGATGGCGAAACCCTCTGTAAAGGAATCCACCACCCGCCCGCCGAAAATCTCCGCCTCCTTCAACACGGCGGTGCGGGATTCCTGAGATGTGTGAATGCGCAGCAGCAGCAGCTCGCGAAAGACCGAAGGTGAATCGGTGAGGTCGTTGGCCTGGAGCACGTTGATCAGCTTGTTCATCTGTTTGATCACCTGCTGGCGGAGGGCCGAATCGACCTCGACCGAGATGGTCATGCGCGAAATGCCGGGATCAAGCGTGCGGGCGACCGTAAGGCTTTCGATGTTGTACCCCCGCTGGCTGAGCAGGCCGGTGACGCGCATCAGCGCTCCCGGCTTGTTTTCGAGTAGAAGAGAGATGACTTGCAGCATGTTATTTCACCGCATCCGCGACCGGCTCGGGCGGGCCGAGCACCATTTCGTTAATCGCCCCGCCGGCCGGCACCATTGGGTAAACGCATTCGAGCGGCGAGACACGAACGTTCAAGAGATAAGGACCCGGTTCGCGCACGGCTTCTTCGAGCGCGGCGGCGAGCTGCCATGGCTTATCCACGGTTTTGCCTTTGAAGCCGTAGGCGGCGGCGAGCTTTTCCACGTCCGGGAAGCAATCGAGCGTGACGGCGCTCAGGCGGTTGTTGTAGAACAGTTCCTGCCATTGGCGGACCATGCCGAGATAGCCGTTATTCATGACGACAATCTTGATAGGCAGTCCGTAGCTGGCGATGGTGGCAAGTTCGGGGATGGACATTTGAAAGCCGCCGTCGCCGACGATCGCGAAGACCAGCTTATCGGGGCGGGCAAATTGCGCGCCCAGCGCGGCGGGAAGGCCGAAGCCCATCGAACCAAGTCCGCCCGAATTCAGCCAGAGGCGCGGCTCATTGAAGCGAAGGAGTTGCGCGGCCCACATCTGGTGCTGGCCGACATCGGATGCGACAATCGCTTCGCCGCCGGAGAGGCGGTCGATTTCGGCCATAAGGTGCTGGGGCTTGATTTCCGAATCGGAAAAGACGGGTTGGAGCGGATGCTCCTGCTTCCATTGGCGGATCTGGTCCCACCAGGAGCGGCGAGCGGAGGTGAGATGGAAATCGGCTTCGGGTTTGGCAGGCGAAAGCGCCTGCCCCACCTGTTTCTCGGCCAGCACCTTGTTGATGCGCTCGAGCACATGCTTGACATCGCCGACGATGGGCACATCGGGCGCGCGATTCTTGCCGATTTCCGCCGGGTCGATATCCACGTGGATCACCTTGGCGTGCGGCGCGAAGGCAGCCAGGCGGCCAGTGACGCGATCGTCGAAGCGGACTCCCAGGGCGATCAACAGGTCGGCATTACTCATCGCCATGTTGGCCGCGTAGCTGCCGTGCATGCCGGGCATGCTGACGAAGCACGGATGATTGGAGGGAAGCGAACCGAGACCCATCAGCGTCGTCACCACGGGAGCGCCGGTCAGTTCCACGAATTCCCGCAATTCAGCGGCCGCGCCCGCCGCCACAATGCCGCCACCCGAATAAACCAGCGGGCGCTCCGCTTTGCGGATGAGCTGGACGGCGCGCCGGATCTGGCCGGTATGGCCTTCGGTGAACACTTTGTACCCGGGAAGGTGAATCGCGGAGATGGGTTGATAGTGGCCCTGGGCCTGGAAAACGTCCTTGGGAATATCGATGAGCACCGGGCCGGGCCGACCGCTCGAGGCGACGTAAAAGGCCTCATGCACGATCTGCGGCAGGTCTTCGAGACGCTTCACCAGGTAATTGTGCTTGGTGCAGGAGCGGGTGATGCCGAACGTGTCGGCCTCCTGAAAAGCGTCGCTGCCGATGAGCTTAGAGGACACTTGTCCGGTGATGGCCACGATGGGAATGGAATCCATCATGGCGTCCACCAGGCCTGTGGTGAGATTGGTGGCGCCCGGCCCGGAAGTGGCACAGCACACGCCTACCTTCCCGGTCGTGCGGGCGTAGCCTTCCGCGGCAAAAGCGGCGTTTTCTTCATGCCGCACCAGCACATGCCGGATCGGGTGGTCGTACAGGCAGTCGTAAAAAGGAAGGGTCACGCCGCCCGGATAGCCGAACATGACGTCCACGCCTTCCCTCGAAAGGCATTCCAGCAGCATTCTCGCGCCGCTCATTAAATTCGACATTTCATGCGCCTCAGAAAAATTGCCTATCAAACGAAAAAGGCCATCAGCCGGGTTTGTTTCCGCCCCGCTGATGGCCTCAGGAACCTCGGTTCCGGCCGGCCTAAGCGGGGCCGGATACGATGACTACGCTAAGAATATTAATGCTTACGGGAATAGCGAGAGCTCGGAAAAGCACTTCAGTTATCGACCGGTCTCGCGAAAGGTAACTCATGGAAGAGCTTAGAACGAGTTTACCCGACAAGTTTCGGAAATGCAAGCAGGATCACACATAAGTTTTCTTAATAGAAAGATTTGGCCGGAGCGGGCCGGAAGCACGCTACTTACAACGATCCGCGCGGTTGGCCTTCTCTATGCCCGGCACCAAGTCGTTCGCAACTCGATATCTATCGTGGCAATTGGCGCAGGCCGCGTTTAGCGTAGCAGCAGCGCCAACCATTTTCTCTTGATTCTTGGATTCGGCCGCTTTGTACGCAGTCAGGGCGGCCTCCCGTAGCCCCTGAACGAACTGGGACCAGTCCGGGTTCTTCAAGGGAACGTCCAGACCGTTTGAGCACTTCCGGCCTGGAAGAATCAGGAGGTTGGCGGCCTCGGCGATGGCCAAAGCGCTGTTCTCGACTGCCTCCCATTGTCCATAGGAGCCGTCTAAAAGATCAGTCGCTGTCGACGGATCTTTTGCAGGCTTCACGTCGGCGGGGTTTTCCCCCTGAGCGGCGAAGATCACATTCGACGCGGGAAACAGAATGCCCCTCATGAGCTGCGCTAACACTGCAAATGTTTGCGGCTTCAGCTCTCGAGTGCCCGTGGCACCCCGCCCCTGTGCATCGCATTGTGGAGACAGAATCAATGCTCCAAACCCAACGAGCAGCAAGGAAAAAAAACTTCGCGTTCCCATCCGGTCTCGTTCAAGTGCTAACCATATCACTAAACGCCGTCCCCGCCGTGCTCTGGCTCATCCGACGCCCGCACGCGCATATCCCAGACAGCGCCACGGCCTCCTCCGAGGTTGCTCCGCCTTCAATAATCCCGGAGCATGCCGTCCAGTAGCTCCCATCGTCCAGGAACTTTCTCGTACTCCTTAAACGCCAGCCGGTTTCGCGGTTCAGGAACTTCATAGTGGCTCTCGAACAGGTTGGCAAACATCTTCAAGAGCCGCTGCTCATCGTTATCGATTTCGGTCAAATCGCGTTGCAATCGATAAATTTCCTCAAGTAGCCGGGGCATCCTTCCAATGTAAGCTTTCGGTGAAGCGCCGAACCGGGTCTGCTGTCTATCGGCCAGATTGCCTTCCGGCCTGAGCGGTGTCCGTGAAGCCTACGGTCCGCGCGTGGGGCGCCGCTTGCTGGTGAGGACCCGTCCGCGGTCACAGCGGCCACGGCCATCAGCCAAATTCACCTCCTGCAGGATCCCAGTCTCGTGGGAGGCCATTTCCCGAAATGAATCGAGGCGCGCGCGACGGAGCGGAGCGAATCTTCGGGAAACCGCTTGCAGGCACCGCAGTCGCCGCGCACCGTGGAATCCGGGGTTTCCTCCGCAGTGACTCGTGGACAGCGCCGCCCTACTCCCGGTACCATGATTCGGCGAGGGGTTTTTCATGCATTCGCAATGGCGTCTCTCCCATTTGGTTCCAGCCGTGTTCCTGAACGCCTGCGCCCTGCCGGCCGCGAGCGCCGCGTCCATGCTGGCAGGCGAGGCGTTGGTCGAAGCTCTTCGCCATGGCGGGTATGTCATCGTGATGCGCCATGCCAGTTCGCCGCAGCAGCCACCCGATGCAAAAACCGCCGACCCCGGTAACCGGAATCGTGAGCGGCAGCTCGATGAAAAGGGCCGGGCCGCCGCCGCGGCCATGGGACGAGCGCTGCGCGCGCTGCGGATTCCCATCGGTGAAATTCTCTCCAGCCCGGCTTATCGCGCTCTCGAAACCGTGAGACTCGCACAATTGGGCAAATCTACGCCAATTCCGGAATTGGGCGACAACGGCCGAAGCATGCAAGCGTCCACGGACGCACAGGCTGAATGGCTGAAGAAGCGGGCCGGGCAGTTTCCTTCCGGCACGAATACCTTAATCGTGACCCATATGCCGAACATGACCCGCGCCTTTCCGGAGTTCACCCGAAACCTCACAGATGGAGAAGCCCTGATATTTGGCCCCGATGGCAAGGGCGGTACAACTCTTGTGGCGCGCATCAAGATTGAGGAGTGGCCCCGGCTGGCTATCCAGTAAACGCCGAATCGCGGTTCACCACGATACAGACAGCGGCGCCGCAAGCCTTGAGTTAGAGAAGAATCCGTGGGAAAATGGAGTCAGGGATTAGCGGTTAAAATTCCAGTTCGGGCGATCGGACTGGAAGGACAGAAAATCGGCGCTGAATAGGTTGAATTCCACCGCCAATTCGGAAGGAGGGAGGGTATGCCTCCTGGCCTTAAGGGGCCGTCCGGTTCGTCGGGCGGCCTTTTCCATGATTGGGGTGGCGCGTTCGCCGGTTTTGATGGTGGGCGGTCGCGGGCTCGAACCGCGGACCTCCTGCTTGTACGGCATGCGCTACAGCGGGATTCTAGGACCCTAAGTTACTGAAAATCATGGCTCGCTTGACTGAACAACAGCCGAAAACAGCGTTCGTAAATGGAACCCTAAGCACTTAACATATTTCGAACAGTTCATGACGCTACGGCCCGCCGATGTTGAGGCATTGCGCGGGCCGAATTGTTTTCGGAGTTCTTTTGGAACTGCTGGGAACTTGGCCGCCTTCATAAAGGCCCAAGAAACCCACAGCACAGCGGCCCGCCTAGCCCGACGGGGCGAAAGCCGGAACCCTTTGCCGGTTGGCGGCCGCTGATTTCAACAAAGGGGATTCGCTCAAAGGGGGGCGAGATGCAGAGAACAGACACTTCCAGCGGTATTCGGATGGCCTGGTACCGCGTTTACCACGGAATGCCCTATGACCCGAAGTTTGCGGTAATCGCAAAGAGATGCGGCGCAAAGCGCGGCGATGTTGTAGCCGTCTGGTTGGCCGCCTTGGACTTCGCATCGCAACACAAGGGCCGGGGTTCCATTGAAGGCATAGACGCCGAAGAGATAGCGGTTTCCCTCGAATACGAAACTGAGTACGTTTCCGGAATCCTCAGAGCCTTTGAAGACAGGGGCATGATTGCCAGCAGCCGCCTCGCGGCATGGGAGCGGCGCCAAGTGCAGCGCGAGCGCGAGGACAATTCGACCGAACGCGTCCGGGCATACAGGCAGCGGCAGAAAGGACAGCCGCAAGCCACGGAAGAACTGGTCTATCGTCGCGGCTTCTTCTGTCCAAAATCAGTTGATTTTGGTACAATGATGGGCCATGAAGAAACTGCGCTGTGTTTTGTACGCCCGAGTGAGCACCAAGAAGGAACGGGGCTTACAGAATCCAGAGACCCAACTTCGCCAACTCAGGGAGTTCGCCGCTACCCAGAACTGGGAAGTCGCTGGCGAGTTTATCGACCACGAAAGCGGCTCGAAGGCGGATCGGCCCGAGTTCTTGCGCATGAT
>DATGKM010000168.1:0-28998 GCA_035294665.1 Bryobacteraceae bacterium
TCAGGTTCTCGGCATTCTGCATGTACACCTGCACCCAGCCGCAGCATGCCTACCTGCCCTCCATTTTCATGCTCACCTTGCATTGGAAACCGGTCCGATCCCCAGCCCTGTTTCATGCTCATCTTGCATTGGATAATTCTCAAGTCACGACTTGACCGCCGCCCTGCCGCACCGCTGCTATAATCTTCTTTCCATTTTTCCAATCCATAAGGAGCTTTTCTCTTGCGAAAGAAAGTTACGGTTGTGGGCGCCGGCAATGTGGGCGCGAATTGCGGGCTGCGCATCGCCGAAAAGGAACTGGCGGATGTGGTGCTGGTCGACGTGGTCGAAGGCGTTCCGCAGGGCAAGGGGCTCGATTTGCTTCAGTCGGGCCCGATTCAAGGCTACGATGTCTCGGTCACCGGCGCGAACGATTACGAGCCGACCGCCGGGTCCGATATCGCTATCATCACGGCCGGCTTTCCGCGCAAGCCCGGCATGAGCCGCGACGATTTATTGATGGCGAATTACGAAGTGGTGCGCACCGCGACCGAACAGATCGCCAAATATTCGCCCAATTGCATTCTGATCGTTGTCACCAATCCGCTCGACGCCATGGCTCAGACCGCGTATTGGGTATCGAAATTCAGCAAGAACCGGGTGATCGGCATGGCCGGCGTGCTGGATAGCGCCCGCTTCCGCACCTTCATCGCGGCCGAACTGAAGGTTTCCGTCGAGAACGTTACGGCGGTCGTGATGGGCGGTCACGGAGATACGATGGTGCCGGTGGTGCGCCTCAGCAATGTGGCCGGCATCCCGATCAGCGAGCTGATGGATCAGAAGACGATCGAGAAAATCGTCGAGCGGACCCGCAATGGCGGCGCGGAAATCGTGAAGTATTTGAAAACCGGCAGCGCCTATTACGCGCCTTCCGCCGCCGCCGTGGAAATGGCGGAAGCGATCCTGCGCGACAAGAAGAAAGTGCTGCCCTGCGCCGCGTATCTCGAAGGCGAATACGGCATCAACGGCCTGTTTGTGGGCGTGCCGGTGAAACTGGGCGCGCGCGGCATCGAGCAGGTCTACCAGGTGAAACTCACGGCCGAAGAGGACGCCATGTTGAAGAAGAGCGCGAGCGCCGTGCAGGAACTGGTGGACGTGATGAAGGCCAAACAGTAGCCGCTTAATCGGAGGCGATCGGGCCTTCGCCACCGGAAAGGCCGGCCAGCAGCCGCTCCCGGTGAAGCGTGGCGGCGCGAACCGCCGAATCGAGCCCGAGCCGGTAGACGAAAGCGCCCAACGCGGCCGCGCCCGCCAGCACTATGCTGAAAGCCCAATCGCTGGCGAGCGCGTACCGAGCCAGGTAAGCCAACACCACCGGCGCCAGCGCCAGCGGATACAGGATGAAAACCAGGGCCTGAAAGCGGCTGGAAGCGCCGCCTTGCGAGACCCGCTCCGGTTTGAGCGCGCGCGGATATTGCACCGAGCTGATATTGCCGAACCCCAGCAGATATAGCGCGGAGATCCCCACCACCACGAGCGTTTCCAATAGCTGGCCCGCCCGCGCCGTAAGCCGCAGGGCTTCGGTGACCGCGCTCAAAATTGCCAGCTCCAGATACACGAAAATCAGCGAGGCGATGTTCTTGCCGATCAAGACCACGCGGATGGGCTGGGGCGCGGCGAGATAGATGGCGGTGGCGGAGCGGTCGAATCCGAAGCAGTTCCAATAGGTGACCTGGCCGAGTAGCAGCAGCGCGTAGTTGGAAACTACCACCAGCAGATTTTGCGCCAGCCAGCCGTTGCGCTCCTCGCGGCTCCACGCCAGCGGCGCCCACACCATCAGGCCAAAGGCGAAGCCCATCACAAATACCATGCGGAAGCGCGGCGTGCGCGCCAGCGATCGCAATTCCTTTTCGACGACGGCAGCCAGCGGATCGCGAAATAGGCGCGCGGGCAGACGGAAAAGCCGTTCCGTCCAGGAGATGCCGCGGCCCGGCGCCGCGGACGGCGTGGCTTGGGCGGCCATGGCGTCATACCGGAGACTACGTTCGAACTGGGCACGGCCGAACCAGGCGGCGGCCACCGGCCACAGCAAGATCGCGACGAGCCCGGCCACGGCATGCCGGCCGAGAATGAAATCCGCCGCCGCAGCCCACGGGAGCGCGGCGGCCCAGGAGGGTCCCGCCGCTCCGCCGATGGCTTCCAGCCAACTGAACGACCGGGGCCGCACTTCGAAAACCAGCAGCATGCGCGGCAGCGCGGTCGCAATCACGATTAGAAACACCAGAATCTCGCGCACCCGCCGCCGCGCCAGCAGGCGTTCGAGCAGGCGGCGCCATCCCGCCGCCAGCAAGGCGTTGAAGGCCACCCAGAGCAGAACCGAAACGAGGATGGCGAACGGTCTGCCCAGTCTCGGATTCAGCAGCAGCCCGATCGCACCGGCGGTGAGCACCAGAAGCATCTCGCCACCGGTGGTCAAGCGCAGCAGCACCTCGATGAAGAACAGTTTGTGGCGCGGCACCGGATACAGCAGCAGCTTGCGCATATCGAGCGACGCGCCCAGAGAAGCCGATACCACAGGCATAATCTGCCAGTAAAGAAAGACCAGGAGAAAAGCGAGCGGCAGGCCTTTTTGCAACCCCGGAGCGCCGGCGGCGCGCGCCATACCGGAGATTCCGACGGCTACCGAGCACCAGAACCCATACCAGAGGCAGGCGGTAATGACGCTCCAGGCCGCGCCGCCGCGCCGCCCGGCCCGGCGCATGCTCAGCCACTGCGCGCGTAGAATGGCGGCGATCATAACCAACTAGTCACAACCAATTCAGGCGCTCCAACCGCCGGTCCGCGCCGACCACGCGCACAAAGGCGTCTTCGAGCGATTCGCTGCCGGCGCGCAGTTCATCGAGCGTGCCGGAAGTGACGATGGCGCCCTTGTTAACGATCGCGATGCGATCGCACAGCCGCTCCACTACTTCGAGCACATGCGAAGTCAGGAAGACGGTGGCGCCGCGGCGCACCTGGTCGAGCAGAATGTCTTTCATCAGGCGCGCGCCCACGGCATCCACGCCTTCAAACGGCTCGTCCATCAGGAACAGCTCCGGATGATGGATCAGGGAGGCGGCCATGGCGACGCGCTTGCGCATGCCCTTTGAGTATTCGCCGATCAGCTTGCGGTCGTTGGCCAGTTCGAGCAGATCCAGCAGGCCGCGCGCGCGCTCCCTCGCCACGCGGCGGTCCAATCCGTACATCCTTCCCACGAACTCCAGGAATTCCGCGCCGGTAAGCCGGTCGAACAGGAGCGACTCGTCGGGGACCAGGCCGATGCGCCGTTTGATTTCCAGCTCTTCGGCGGCGAGCGGCATGCCTAGAATTTCGATGTAGCCGCTATCCGGTGGAATCAGTCCGGTGAGAATGCGGATGGTGGTGGATTTGCCCGCGCCATTCGGCCCCAGAAAGCCGAAAAACGAGCCGCGCGGCACTTCCAGATCCACGCCGTCGACGGCGGCTTTCAACCCGTAAAACTTCTTCAGGTCGCGCACCAGAATGGCCGGCGCAGTCATCGCTATTTAGTGTAGCGGCGCGGCGCGAGGCGGCGCTGTGCCGAAGCGTTCCGGTTAGGGCAACCGCCTACTTTTCCCGCATGGCCCGAATCAAGGCTTCCATGTGGTCGAGATAGCGCTCGAGCGCGCGCTTGCCGGAAGGCGTCAGCCGGTAATCGGTGCGCGGCACCCGCCCTTCAAACGACTTCACGCAGGAAATGTAGCCCGCTTCCTCGAGTTTACGGGCATGCACGCTCAGGTTGCCGTCGGTGGTATCGAGCATCTTTTTTAATTCGTTAAACGTGAGCGACTCGTTGACGGAAAGCGCGCTCAGAATTCCCAGCCGCAGGCGTTCGTGGATCAGGCGATCGAGCTTGGGAGACGCCGCGGGAGTTACGGAACGGATGGGACCTCCGGGAGACACCTCCGGACCCGGTTGGATCTTGCGATCGCGCCGCGCGGAATTGGATTTACCCGCCATATTTCACCGAGATAATCACTCCAAAAACGATATGTAAGCCGCCAAAACCGGCCGCCAGCAAGGCGTTGCCCCAGCTTACCGGCGCCAGCAGGGCGGCTCCGCCGATTGCCATGAAACAGGCGCCCATCAGCGGCACAACGCGCACCGAAGAGGCGCCGCCCGAAACCACCCCGGCTCCGTACAACAGCAACCAGACGCCGGGCAAAAGTGAGATCATGCCGCCGTGGAACAGCACGGCGGTGAGCAGGGCGCCGGCGGCCATCGAAGGCACGAAGGCCGCTACAAATTTCCTTCCCGGAGCCGAAAACAGGGGGATGCCCGCATGGGCCGCTTTGCGCGCCGCCGCCGCAATGCCGATCAGCAGCGCGGCCGTCGCCTCCGTCAGCCACACCGCGAACCAGCGGACGCCATCCGGCTGGCTGGCAGCGATCCACGCCGCGGCGATCGCGGTCGCACCCATCACAATGCCGCCGACGCCCGGCACGGCCGTAAACGAGCCGGCACGCTCGATCGTCCGCCGGATGTACCGCAGGTTATCGAGAGCGTGCGCCTGCAGTTCGACGGGCTTGGGCGGTTCCGCCGCGCTCGGGCGAATAGGCCGGATGGAAGCCATTTTCTCGATCATATGCCGAATCACGGAAAAACTTCAAGTCCTTTTCACAACAAAGCGGCTTGGCTTCGCGGTTGGCAGGCGAAAGCGCCGGCCCCACCGCCGGGCAGGTTAAAATAGGCGCGTGCCGCCGGAAGCGATCCACCCGGACGTAACCCACGAGGAAGCCTTCTCCCGCGACGAGATCCGCCGCCGTTTCGGCCTCACCGAACGCATGCTGCGCAGTTGGGAACGGCAATCCCTGGTTCCCGCGGCGGAATCCTATTCCTTCTCCGACCTGGTGGCTATCAAGACGATCAACGAACTCCGCAAACAGGGGTTCGCGCCGAAACAGATTGCCGCAGCCATGGTCTCCTTGCGGGAAAAGCTGGAAGGCATCGAGAAGCCTCTCACGGAGCTGCGCCTGGTGCGCGATGGAAAGAAAATCGCGGTGGTGTGGGCCGGCCAGAAGATGGAAGCGCTCAGCGGGCAGATCCTGCTCGATTTCGAAGTGGCTGAGCCGGGCCGGCTGCGCAGCTTTCCGGAGCGCCGCCAGACCGCCAACCGCTTGAAGGAATCGGAAGCCTGGTTCCAAAAGGGCCTGGAACTGGAGGAGCAAAACGCGCCGCTGCAGGAAGTAGTCGCGGCGTATAAAAAGGTAGTGGAACTGAATCCGGGCGCCGCGGGAGCGCTGGTAAACCTGGGCACCATTTATTACCGCGCCCGCCGTTTCGCCGAAGCCGAGCGCTACTACAAGGACGCGGCCCGCGCCGACACCAAATATCCGCTGGCCGAATTCAACCTGGGCAATCTCTACGATGAGCAGGGCCGCCTGGTGGAAGCGCTGGCGCACTACCGGCGGGCGCTCGAGTTGAACCCGCAATATGCGGACGCCCATTTCAACCTCGCCCTGCTCTCCGAGCGACTGGGCGAGCCGCTTAAAGCGGTGCAGCACTGGCAACATTATCTGAAGCTGGACCGCTCGGGTCCGTGGGCGGACATCGCCCGCCGCCAGCTCGAGCGCCTGCGGCAGAATACCGTGATCCGCCCGCGCTGATCCGCTATCCTAAACTCTTGGAGCCGTACATTTGAGCCGCATCGTTCTCGCATTCCGCTGCTTGTTTGGCGTGCTGTTTCAGGGGCGCCTGTCCGATACCGCCATCACCGAACTGGGGCTGTCGCGCCGCGCCGCGCCCGCAGCCGCGACTCCCGCGCCGCCCCCGGCGCCCGTATCGAAAGCCTCCGACGGCGCTCTGCAAATCCTGGGAATCCTGCAGCGCGAATCGCGCCTGCTCGATTTCCTGATGGAAGACCTGACCTCGTATTCGGACGATCAAATCGGCGCCGCCGTCAGGGAACTGCACGATCAGTGCCGGGATGCCGTTTGCCGCTACGTCACCTTGCAGCCGGTGATCGACGGCGTGGAAGGCACGTTCACGCAGACACCCTCCAAGGACCCGAACGTGGTGAAATTCGTCGGCAACGTGCCGGCCACCCCGCCCGCCGGCGGCACTCTTCGCCACAGGGGCTGGCGCGCCGTGAAGGTGGATTTGCCGGCGCTCGCGTCGCGCCAGGACGCCAGCATTCTGGCGCCGGCCGAAATTGAAGTTGAGTAAACTGCATTGCCTGTAAAAACCACGCCTGCCAAAGCCAGTCCCGCCCAGTACGTGATCGGCATCGATCTGGGGACCACCAATTCCGCCTTAAGCTATGCGGAAATCCGGGAGGATGTTGACCCGTTCGCACCCGTGAACGTGCAGATTCTCGCGATTCCCCAGCTCACCAATCCCAGCGAGGTGCGCGACGAAAATCTCCTTCCCTCGTTTCTCTACCTGCCGGGGCCGAGCGACTTTCCCGCCGGCTCGATTGCGCTGCCGTGGGATGCCGGGCGCAGCTTCGTAGTGGGCCAGCTAGCGCAGAAGCGCGGATCGGAAAATGCCGGCCGGCTGGTCTCTTCCGCCAAGTCCTGGCTCTCGTATTCCGCCGTGGATCGCACCGCGCCGCTGCTGCCATTCCACGCCCCGGAAGGCGTCGAAAAGGTTTCGCCAGTCGAAGCCAGCCGGCGCTATTTGCAGCATATCGGGGAAGCCTGGAACAGCAAAATGCCGGATGCGCCGTTTGGAGAGCAGCAGGTGCTGGTGACGGTGCCGGCTTCCTTCGATGCGGTAGCGCGCGAGCTTACGCTCGAAGCGGCGCGCCTGGCCGGCTACGGGAACATCACACTGCTCGAAGAGCCGCAGGCAGCCTTCTACGCCTGGATCGAACGGCATGCCGACTGGCGGGAACGGGTCAACGTAGGCGATTTGATTCTGGTGGTGGATATCGGGGGCGGCACCACGGATTTCACCCTGATTGCCGTCACCGAGCACGCCGGCGAACTGGCGCTGGAACGGGTAGCCGTGGGCGAGCACATTCTGCTGGGCGGCGACAATATCGACCTGGCTCTAGCCAACCTGGTTGCGCAGCGGCTGGCGGAAAAGGGCACACGCCTCGACAGCCGGCAGATGCAGATGCTGTGGAACAATTGCCGCATCGCCAAGGAGCGGCTGCTCGAGCCGGGCGCGACGGCCGCCGAACAGCCGGTCACCATTCTGGGCCGGGGCAGCGGCCTGGTGGGCGGCACCATCAAAGCCAGCCTGCGACGCGAGGATATCGACGGCATCATCGCGGAAGGCTTTTTGCCGCAGGTCGCGAGCACCGATATGCCCGCCCGCCAGCGGCGCGCCGGTTTCCAGGAAATCGGTCTGCCCTATGCGGCCGATCCCGCCATCACGCGGCAGATGGCCCGCTTTCTGCGCCAACAGGCGGCCAGTTCCGAACACGGCAGCGTGCGCAGAGGGTCCAGCGGGCTGGCCTGCCCGACGCATGTGCTGTTCAATGGCGGTGTTTTAAACGCCGCGCTGGTTCGCGAGCGCATCGTAAGCGCGCTCAATTCCTGGCTGGCGGAGGAAGGCATGGCGCCCGCCGAAATGCTCAGCGGCGAAGACCTGATGCACGCCGTGGCCCGGGGCGCGGCGTATTACGGCATGGCGCGCCAGGGCCGCGGCGTGCGCATTCGCGGCGGCGTGCCTCGAACGTATTATGTCGGAATCGAAAGCGCCATGCCTTCGGTGCCCGGCTTCCCTCCACCGCTCAAGGCGCTTACCGTGGCGCCGTTCGGCATGGAAGAAGGATCGGAGGTGCGCATTCCCGCGCGAGAGTTCGGCCTGGTGGTGGGCCAGCCCGCCGAGTTCCGTTTCCTCACTTCCGCAGTGCGCAAAAACGATCAGCCGGGCGACCTCATCGAGGACGTCACCGGCGATCTCGAAGAACTCGCTCCGATGGAAGTGGCCTTCGAGGCGGGCGAGACATCCTCGGAAGTAGTGCCGGTTTCCTTCGAAACCGTGGTGACCGAAACCGGCATGCTGCAGCTCTGGTGCGTGGCCCGCGACGGCCGCCGCTGGAAGCTGGAATTCAACGTCCGCGAGCGCGTGGAAGCCGCGGGATAGCAGGCCCGCCGTTCATCTACACCAGGCCAGCCACGGCCGCCCGCACCAGCCGGAGCAGCGCCTGGGGCAGCACCCCCAGCCAGAACAGCAGCACCATCAGCACCGCGAGCACCGCCCCGGGCGCGATTTGAATGCGCGGCTCGGACGCCCGGCTCATATTCGCGCCGCTGAACATTGCGATTACCACGCGCAGATAGTAAAACAGACCAATGCCACTCATCACCACCAGCGCGATGACGAGCGTCCACAGCGCTCCGGAAGCGCCGGCCGCGATCAGGTAGAACTTGCCGATAAAACCGGCGGTGAGCGGGATGCCGGCGAGCGAAAACAGCATAGCCGTAAAGACGGCGGCAATCGCCGGCCGCCGCCAGAACAGGCCGCGATAATCATCCAGGATTTCGAGTTCCTGGCCGCGCGTAGACAGGGCGCTGATCACCCCCAGCGCCCCCAGCATCGTGACAAAGTAGGCGGCCAGATAGAACGTCACCGCCGCCGGCCCGAGCGCGCCTCCGGCCAGAAACGCCACGAGCATGTATCCGAGATGAGCGATCGAAGAGTAGGCCAGCATTCGTTTTACATTGCGCTGCAGCAAAGCCAGAACATTGCCGGCGATCATGGATGACAACGAAATAATAAAGAAGACCACGAATATGGGCGTGAAACCGTGCGCGCCGGTGGCATAGAAATAGCGCAGGAGCACGGCAAAAATCGCGCCTTTGGAGACTGTCGCGATGTAGCCGGCGACGGGAGCGGGGGCGCCCTGGTAGATGTCGGGCGTCCAGAGATGAAATGGAGCAACGCCCAGCTTGAACCCGAGTCCAGTAATTACCAGCGCCAGGCCCGGAACCACCAGAGCCCGATCGTAGGGCGCGCCGCTGTTCAGCAGAGCGGCCGTCCGTGGCAGATCCATCGTCCCGAGCGCCGTATAGAGCAGCGCGATGCCGAACAGCAGAAATGCCACCGATACCGAGGCCAGCACGAGGTATTTGATTCCCGCTTCGATGGGCAAAGGGCGGGTGTGCAGGTACGCGATCATGCCGTAGAGCGAGACGCTGAGCAGTTCCAGGCCGAGAAACAGCGACACCCAGTGGTTGCCGGCCGCCAGAACCATCGCACCCAGCGTCGCGACCAGCATCAGGATATACATCTCATCCCGGCCGCTTTCGCAGGTGCGCAGGTAATCGTAAGCCAGCACAACGAACGCAATGCCGGCCGCCAGGATCAGGCCGAAATAGAAAAGAGCGTAGGCGTCGATCACCAGCAACGACGCGACCTGGCGCGGCGCTTGTTTGGCGGCGATCCAGATGCAGCCGAAGGCCACCGCGCACCCGGCCAGCGCTATGCCCGCGGTCACGATGTGGCTACGATGAATCGCAATCGCAACCATCGCCACGACGGCGGCGCCGGCCACAATCAGCAGCGGCAGAATCGCCAAAGCATTAGCGCCGCTCATCCATCACCTCCGTGCAAACCGTGGTGGGACAGGCGGTTTCGCCTGCAAGCCGCTCAAGGCGGCCGTCTGCATATTCTGCAACGCCCGCGCCACAGGTTGAAACGTCGCGATTACGGGCTGCGGATACAAACCCAGCCAAAGGAGGATCGCCACCATGGCCCCGACCGCCAGGCCTTCCCGCGGAACCAGGTCCGCGAAGCGCCAGTTGTATTCGTTGGGGCCGTGGAATGCCGCCTGAACCAGGCGAAGGGCGTAGATCGCCGCGGCAATGCCGCCCAGCGCGGCGAAGACCGCCGCCGGGATGCTCCGCTGCCATGTGCCCAGCAGCACCAGGAATTCGCCGACGAAATCGCCCAGGCCGGGCAGACCGAGGAGAGCCAGCGCAAATAACAACCCCGAACCGCTGAGGCGCGGCACAGTGGTCCAGAGCCCGCCCATGCGCGCCAGATCGCTGGTCTCGATCCGCTCGCGCAAGACTCCGGCGACCACGAATAAACCTCCGACGCTGAGTCCCTGAGCAATCATCAGTACCAGCGCGCCTTGGAGCGCCAGGTTGTTTTTCACAAAGATGCCCAGCAGCACGAACCCCAGATGGCTCACGCTGCCGTAGGCCAGCAGCCGTTTGAAATCGTTTTGACTGAAGGCCAGCATGGCGCCGTAGAGAATCCCGGCCACGCCCACGGCCATAGCAACGGGCGCAAACGAGCGGGCGGCGCGCGGGAACAGCGGCAGCAGAAAACGCAGCATGCCGTACGCGCCTACTTCGAGCATCAGACCAGTCAGATTCGCGGCGGTGGGCGCTTCCATTTGCGCATCCGGCAGCCAGGAGTGCAGGCCCAGCGCCGGCAGTTTCACCGCGAAGCCAATGAAGAAGCCCAGCATGATCCACATTTCAGTTGCGGGCGCCAGGGCAGTGCCGAGCAGCTCCGGATAGGAGAAGGTGTAAACACCAGTCTCGCGGTGATGAATGAAGTAGAGGGAAAGAATCGCCACCAGCATCAGCAGCCCGCCGATCTGCGTGAACAGGAAATACTTCACAGCGGCCGGACCGCGCTTTTGTTGGCCCCAGACGGCGATCAGGAAATAGGTAGGCACCAGCATCAGCTCCCACGCGAAATAGAAAAGGAAGAGGTCGCGTGCCAGGAAAACGCCGGCGATGCCCGCCAGCGTAAGGAGCAGGTTGCAATGAAAGAAGCCCACCGAGCGGGTGATTTCGCGCCAGGAGGCGAGCACGGCAATCGCGCCCAGAAGGAACGTGAGCAGCAGCAGCAGCAGACTCAAGCCATCTATTTCAAGGCGGAAATGGATACCGAACTGGCCGATCCACGCCAGGTCGACGGCGCGAGTTCCGCCACCCCGCACCCAGATGCCGAGCATGATGCCGAGATCGGCCAGCACGGCCGCAAGGGCGATGGAGCGGCAAGCGGCCGGCCTCCAGCGCGCCGCCACCATGGCCGCGAGCGCGCCCGCTCCTAATATGATGAGCAAGCAGGCCAGCATCATAAGAACACCGCAATGGCCAAAAACAGCGCCGTCCCGGCGGCAATGGCGGCGGCATACCAGCGCAGGTTGCCGCTTTCAGTCCGGCTCAGAGCGCGGCTCGCGGCGCCGAACCAGCGAGCGATGCCGCGGTAAAAGCCGTCGATGAAATCGCCGCGGCCGATCGCCGCCGCCGACATGGCCGGCCGCACGAATAGCCGATCGTACAGCCAATCGAAACCCCATCCCGCATACCAGAAGCGTTCGACGAACGTGGGCGCGGGCCGCGCCACCGCCGCCCGCTTCCACCAAGCCCACGCGAGTACAAGACCGGCGAGAAATGCCAGCGAAGCCAGTCCGCTGGTCAGGGCGCTGCTCTCCGCCCCCACTGCAGCCTGCGTCACCAGCGCGGCAAAATGCGCGCGGCCGAAGCCGCCGCCGATTGAAAGCACCGCCAGAACCCAGGCCGGGATTACCATCGCGAGGCCGGGTTTCACCGCGACCGGCATGTGCCGCGGGCCGAAAAAGACCAGGAAGATCAGCCGGTAGATATAGAGCGAGGTGAGCAGCGCGCCCACCAGGGCGGCCACCCAAAGGGCCGTATTGCCGGCGGCACTGGCGATGATCCAGTCCTTGCTGTAAAAGCCGGCGGTGACGATCGGCAGGCCGGCCAGCGAGCAGCCCGCGATCAGGAAGGTCCAGTACGCCGAAGGGAGCACAGGCCGCAAGCCGCCCATGCGGAAGATATCGTGCTCGCCGCGCAAGGCGTGAATCACCATGCCGGCCCCAAGAAACAATAGGGCCTTGAAGAAGGCGTGCGTCATAAAGTGGAAAATAGCGGCGGGCCACGCCCCGACTCCCAATGCCAGAAACATATAACCGATCTGGCTCATCGTGGAGTAGGCCAGCACGCGCTTGATATCGGTCTGAACGAAAGCACTGCAGCCGGCCAACAGGAGGGTGGCCGCGCCGACGATGGCGACCGCCATTTGGACTTTGGGAGCGAGCGCGAACAGCAGGTGCATGCGGGCGATCAGGTAAACTCCGGCGGTGACCATGGTGGCCGCGTGAATCAGCGCCGAAACGGGCGTCGGGCCGGCCATGGCGTCCGGGAGCCACGTCTGTAAAGGAAGCTGCGCCGATTTCCCCACCGCCCCGCCCAACAGCAGCGCCGCCGCGGCCATGGCGAAGCCGGAGCCAGGCGCCCATACAGCCGGTGCGCGCGCCAGCATTTGCGGGATTTCGAGCGTGCCCAGCGCATGGAAGAGCAGCAGGATCCCTATTGTGAACGCCGTATCGCCCACCCGCGTCAGGATGAATGCTTTGCGCGCAGCCCGCCCGTTGGCCGGGTCGCGATACCAGAATCCGATCAGCAGGTAACTGCACAGACCCACGCCTTCCCAGCCGAGATACAGCAGCAGCAGATCGCCCGCCAGAACCAGTGTCACCATCGAGCCGACGAACAGGTTCATGTAGGCGAAAAAGCGGCTGTAGCCCGCGTCACCCGCCATGAATCCGATGGAATAGACGTGAATCAGGAAAGCCACAAACGTGACGACCAGAATCATCACCAGCGAGAGCGGGTCGAGATAAAGCGCGACTTCGGGGTGGAAGCCGCCGGTCGAAAACCAAGTCCACAAATGCAAGGTGAGGGCGTGTCCGGGCGGGGGCGCGATCAGGAAACGGGCGGCAATGCCGCCGGCCGCCGCGGCCGCCACAGCGATTGAGGCTGCGCCCACCAGCGCCACCAGCTTCCGCGGCCAGCGGGACCCGAACAGCAGCAGAAGCACCGCGCCGAAGAAGGGAGCCGCCGGTACCAGCCAAAGCAGGAAGAGCACATCAACCTTTCATGCGGCTGGCCACGTTGGTGTCGAGCGTATTGTATTGGTGGTAGAGCGCCAGCAGCAGCGCCAGCCCCACGGACACCTCCGCCGCCGCCATTGCCAGGATGAAGAGAAAAACTACCTGCCCATCCGGCTGCCCCCAACGCGCCCCCGCCGCGATAAAGGCCAGGGCGGCGCCGCTCAGCATCACCTCCACCGACATCAACACGAAAAGGATGTTGCGCCGCACCAACACGCCCACGAGGCCCAAACCGAACAGGATTGCCGCCAGCGCCAGTGCGTCGCGAATCATTGCGGCACTCCCCAGACTTCTTCCACGCACTCGAGTTCGGCTTCGGGCGCCGCCCGTTCGCGTCTGCGCCATCCCAGGCGATAGGCCGCTACGATGGCCCCCAACAGCAGCATGGAAACGAGTTCCACGCCGGTGAGGTAGGTGGTGAACAACGAGATCCCGACGGGAATCGGTCCAATCGGCGGAGGCGCATGACCGGCGGGAGCGCCGCGATCCAGCAGGTACACGAATTCGCCATCCAGCACCAGCGCCAGAATCACCGGGCCGATCCAGGCGCCGCGCGGCTGCCACAGTTTCTCCGTGCGCACGGCCGCCCGGCCCAGGTTCAACAGCATCATGACGAAAATAAACAGCACCATGATCGCACCGGCGTAGACGATCCCTTCGAGAACCGCCGCGAACGGCGCGCCCAGCGTATAGAAGACGATGGCCAGGGCAAGCAGCGAAACCACCAGGCACAGCAAAGCATGGACAGCGTTGAGCTGCAGCAGCATCAGTATGGTGGCGGCAACGGCCACTCCCCCGGCGATATAAAAAGCGATCAGCATATCCAGACCTACGGCAACAGCGAATGCACATCGACCGGAGGCGCCTCATTTTCCGCCTGGCCCTTATCTTTGCCTCCGATCGAGACGCCCGCCACGCGCCAGTAGTTGTAGCCGGGATACTTTCCCGTCCCGTCGATCAGCAAGTCTTCCTTCTCGTACACGAGCTTTTGCCGGTCGTATTCGCCCATTTCAAAGTCGGGCGTCAGTTGAATGGCATAAGTTGGACAGGCCTCTTCACAAAACCCGCAGAAGATGCAGCGCGAAAAATTGATGCGGAAGAATTCGGGATAGCGCCGGCCGGTTTCGTCTTCGGCCGATTGCAGCGCGATGCAATCCACCGGGCACGCGACCGCGCACAGATAACAGGCCACGCAGCGCTCACCGCCATCGGGATCGCGGGAGAGAATGATGCGGCCGCGCCAGCGCGGCGGAATGCGCGACCTTTCGCCGGGATATTGCACCGTAACCCGCTTATGAAAGGCGTGCAGGAACACGCTCCAGAGGGTTCTCAGAATCGCAAGCATCAGTACCCTTCCGCCAGCACTACCGCCCCGGTGACCAGTAAGTTTGCCAGCGCCAGCGGCAGCATCACTTTCCAACCCAGTGACATCAATTGGTCGAACCGCGGCCTTGGCAGCGCGGCCCGCACCAGGATAAAGAACGAGATGAAGAAAAACATCTTCACCAGGAACCAAACAACGGGCGGCAGCACCGGCCCCATCCATCCGCCGAAGAACAGCAGGGCGATCAACGCCGAAATCAGCGTGACGCCGAGATACTCACCCACGAAGAACAGGCCGAATTTCATGCCCGAATACTCGGCGTGATAGCCCGCGATGAGCTCGCTTTCGGCTTCCGGGAGATCGAACGGCAGCCGCCGCGTCTCCGCCATGCCGGCAATCAGAAACAAGAGAAAACCCAGGAACTGCGGCACTACGAACCACAGGCGGCGCTGCGCTTCCACGATACGCGCGAGGTTGAACGAGCCGGCCAGCAGCACCACCCCCATCAGCGAAAGCCCCATGAACACTTCGTAGCTGAGCATCTGCGCGGCCGCTCGCAGCGCGCCCAGCAGGGAGTACTTGTTATCGGACGCCCAGCCGGCCAGTACGACGCTGTAAAGGCCCAACGAAGACATCGCCAGGATGAACAGCAGGCCTACATCGAGATTACTAACGACGATTCCCGGCGCCACCGGGATCATCGCGAACGAGAGCAACACCGTAACTACAATCACGGCCGGCGCGAGAATGAACACTGTTTTATCGGCGAAGGGGGGGACCCAATCCTCCTTGAAGAAAATTTTCACCATGTCGGCCGTGACTTGCATCAGACCAAACGGGCCGACACGGTTCGGGCCGTAGCGGTCCTGCCAAAGCGCCAGCAGGCGCCGCTCGACCCAAATCAGGCCTCCCGCGACGATCAGCGCCCCGATCAGAATGCCGAAAATGGAAGCGAACGGGTGCGGGCTGGTCATAACGGTTTTCGGATCGCGACCCGCCGCGGCAAATCGAAACCGAGAAATGGCGGTATACCCGCCGGCACCGCGGCGACTCCGGCTGGAAGCTCGGGCGCAACCTTCACCGGAACGCGTTGGCCAAGGCATTCCGCTTCGCCGCCAAACTGCGCGGCATCCGCGGCATTCAAAGCGATATAAGGCTGCGGCGACAACTCTCGAATACCGGGCGCATGGCGGCTCAACTCTTCGGAACCGAAGACGTGATAGGCGGGAACGATCAACCACTCACTCCCGTCCTTCGGTTCTCCATCCCGCGGTTCTCCATCCCGGCTCACTGGTTCGTAATACGCGGCGGCCTGCCGGCCCGGCCCAATCAGGCGCACTCCGGCATCGCCCCCGCGCAGCGGGCCGGCAATTTCCTCCTGAAACTTGTTCACCGCCTGGTAAGAGTTCCAGCCGGGAGCCCAGAAGAAAGGAATGAGCGGCGCGGGCGGCTGGCCGGAGTATCCTTCCATGGAGAAATTGAGCGGCGCATCCGCGTCTGCCGGGGGCCGGGGCTCGCTGACGGCGATGTTGGCCAACATGGAGGCGCGCCCGCTATAGCGGTGCGGCTCGCGCGGAATTTTGCGGCCGGCCATCCGGAAACTGGCGGGCGGGGCGGCGGCCGTGATGCCGTAGAGCAGTGGAAAGGCCGTGGCCACGGCGGCAATGGCTTGGTCCAGAGATTGCCAGTCGCCCAGCCAACGCCAGCTTTCCTGAATCGGTTCAGCGGGCACAAACGCCTGGTACACGCGCTGGGCACGCGCTTCGCTGCTGACGAAAGTGCCGTCTCCTTCGGCGTAGGTGGCGGCAGGGAGCAGCATTTCGGCGCGCGCCCCGGTCGCGGTATCGAGCGAATCGAGGACTACCACGTGATGGAAGCGCTCGAGGAATCGATCGATCACCGGACCGGGCGCGCGCCGGTAGAGATCGTTTTCGAGGACGATCAGGGTTTCGCCTTGCGCTTCCAATGCCGCATCCAGCGCGGGCGCCCCCATCATCGCGAGCCCGAAGCTGTTCACTTCGGGCGCAACGAATGCCAGCCTGGCGCCGGGGCGGGCGCGCGCGATATTGGCCGCGGCGCGAATCAGAGCGGTGCCGCGCAAGCCGGCGCCGGCGATGATCACGGGCCGGTGAGCGGATTTCAGGGCCTCGGCGACCTCGCCCGCCCCCTCCGGAACGCCATCGGGCGCGGGGGCGGAAGGGTCGATCGCGCGGGCCACGGCAAATCCCAGGCGGGCGAGTTCGTCCGGCCCGCCCCGGAACACGCGCGTGGCAATGCCATCCAGGCGCGTTGCGTACGGAGATGCAATAAAGAGCGGCCCGCGCACGTCCTGCACCGCTTCGCGTACGGCGTAGTCGAGCCATGGCGCGATGCGCAGCTTAGCCGCGATCTCCATCGGCTTCTGCCGGATCGACTGGCGCACGCTCAGCGCCATGCGGGGGGCGGTATTGCCGATGTCCTCGCCCAGAATGAAGACCGCGTCCGCCTCTTCGATTTCGCGCAGCGTGGGCGTGCGCGCCGCGCCCGAACGCAGCACCTGAAGCATGAGTTCGAGGACTTCCGCCTCCCGCCCCGCGATCCCGGCGAAGAAGTGCTGGGAACCGACCAACTCGCGCAGCGCGACATTGCTTTCGAGCGACGCGCGCGGCGAGCCGATGCCGATGGCGCCCGAAGCGGAAAGCAGCCGAAGATAACCGGCGGCGGCTTCGCGGGGCACCGCCCGGCCGCGCAAACGCGCCTCCCGAAGGCGTCCCTGGCTGTCGTTGAACTCATAACCGAAGCGCCCGCGGTCGCACAGAAAATATCCGTTCACCGCGCCGTTGTAGCGGTTCACGGTGCGGCGGATGGAGCCGTAGCGCTCGGCGACGCTGGTGTTGCATCCCATTCCGCAATGCACACAGATCGAGGGGGCGAATTGCAGGTCCCACTTGCGGCTGTAATGCCGGTGGAAGGTGGCGTCGGTAAAGACGCCGGTGGGGCAGACCTCCACCAGGTTACCCGCGAATTCACTCTCCAGCACGCCTTCCCGCTCGCGGCCGAAGTACACCGTATCGCGCAGGGCGAACGAATTCAGGTCCGTGCCGCCGGCGTAATCGCGATAGTAGCGCACGCATCGATAGCACTGGATACAGCGGTTCATCTCGTGGTGCACGAATGGCCCGAGGTATTGATTGCGCCACGTGCGTTTTTGGATGGAAGCGCGCCGATATGCATGGCCGGTCATCACCGTCATGTCCTGCAGATGGCATTCGCCGCCTTCGTCGCACACCGGGCAATCGTGCGGGTGATTGAGCATCAGCCCTTCGATCACGGCCCGGCGGAACTCGACCGTTTCGGGATCGTCGATGGAAATACGGGCGCCGTCTTTTGCCGGAGTCATGCAGGCCATCACAATTTTGCCGCGCGGGTCTTTTTCGTCCTTGAATTGCTTTATGGCGCATTGCCGGCACGCCCCCACGGACCCCAGCGCCGGATGCCAGCAAAAGTACGGCAGATTCAAACCGGCGGAAAGGCACCCTCGCAGCAGGTTCTGCTTACCATCCATCTGGTAGGGGCGGTTATCGATGAACACGGTAGCCATATCATGACCACGGGCAGCGCTGCTCCCGAATATGCCTTTCAAAATCCTCCCGAAAATACTTCAGCGCGCTCTGCAAAGGCTCGGCCGCGCCGGGCGCCAGCGCGCAGAACGTTCGGCCCGGGCCGAAAAACCTGGTTTGAAATTCGAGTCTCTCCAAATCGCCGGGCTTACCTTGCCCTTCTTCCAACGCCCGCAAGATTCGTTCCACCCACGCCAGGCCGCTCCAGCAGGGGGTACACCAGCCGCAGGATTCGCGCGCGAAAAATTGCTCGAGATTCCACACCATTCCCACGGGGCAGGTGCGATCGTCGAGGACGATCATGGTCCCGGTGCCCATGCGCGTGCCGACCTTTTGCGGCTGGGTGAAATCGAGCGGCACGTCCAGGTGCTCCTCCGTCATGAAATCGGTCGAGGCGCCGCCGGGCAGCAGGCCGCGGAGGCGCAGATCGCCGCGCATGCCTCCGGCGCGGTCCAGCACTTCGCGCGCGGTCGCGCCCATGGGCAGCTCCCAAAGGCCGGGACGTTTCACTTTGCCGCTCGCGCCGTAGAGCTTGGTGCCGCCATCTTTCGCGCGGCTCGACGTGTTGGCAAGATTGCGGAACCACTCCGCGCCGCGATTCACGATGTGGGGCACGCAGCATAGCGTCTCGACGTTATTCACCGTGGTCGGCTTGCCCCACAGACCGGACGTGCCCGGATAGGGCGGCTTGGTGCGCGGATTGGCGCGCTTGCCTTCGAGCGCGTTCATCAGGGCGGTCTCTTCGCCGCACATGTAGCGGCCGACGCTCGAGTGCAGATAGAGTTCCAAGCTGTAGCCCGAGCCGAGAATATTCCTGCCCAGGTAGCCGGCTGCGTAGGCTTCGGCAATGGCCTGTTCCAGGCGGCGCGCCGCCAATACGTATTCGCCGCGCAGAAATATGTACGCCACATCGGCCTTGGTCGCGTAGGAGGCGAGCATCAGGCCCTCCAGGAACTGATGGGGGCCGCCTTCAAGCAGCAGCCGGTCTTTGAACGTTCCCGGCTCCATCTCATCGGCGTTTGCGGCGAAATAGCGTGGATGCGGCGCGTCTTTCGGAATCAACGACCATTTCAGGCCCGTAGGGAATCCCGCGCCGCCCCGCCCTCGCAGGTTCGATTTTTTGACTTCGTCTATCACTGCTTGGGGAGTCAGATTGCGCAAAGCGATGCGCAGCGCCTGGTAGCCGCCCGCACGCTCGTAGGCCGCGCGATCCGGCGGGCAATCGGGGCGCGCATTCTGCGTCAGCGGCGTCTCCACTAGTTGTACTCCTCGAGAATGCGGTCGATCCGCGCGGGGGTCAGATCGGTGTGCAAATCGGAATCGACCATCATGACCGGAGCGTGGTCGCACGCGCCCAGGCAGACGATGGGAAGCAGGGTGAAGCGCCCATCGGTAGTGGTCTCGCCGGCTTGGAGGGGGCGCCCCGCGCCCAGACGCTCGCACAGATGATCGTGCTGGCGCGGCGCTCCCATAATCCAGCAGCTCACGCTGTCGCAGAAATAGATCACGTGCCGGCCCACTGGTTTGCGGAAGATCAGGTTGTAAAAAGTCGCCACTCCATCCAGGTCCGCCATCGGCAACTGGAGAAATTCCGCAATGTCGCGCAGCGCTTCATCCGAAACCCAGCCGCGATGCTTCTGCACGATCTTCATGGCATCGATGCTTACCGCCTGCCGCGTGGGATAGCGCGTCAATTCGTGTTCGATTTCGCGGCGCTCTTCTTCGCTCAGCATTTCGTTCTCACCTGTCTACGTCCGAGAGTATGTAATCCATCGCGCCCAACACGGCCAGCAGATCCGGGATCATGCGGCACTTCGTCAGCAGCGGCAGCGTCTGCATGTGGGGGAACGATGGGGTGCGAATGCGCGTACGGTACGAAACCGTGCTGCCGTCGCTGATCAGGTAATAGCCGTTGCTGCCTCTAGCGGCCTCGATGGGCGCCATGCACTCACCCGGCGGAATCACCGGGCCCCAACTCACGTTCAAAAAATGCGTAATCAGCGTTTCGATATCGTGCATGGTGCGGGCCTTGATGGGCGGCGTGGCCAGCGGATGCGTGGATTGATACGGTCCGCCCGGCATGTTGCGCACGCACTGCTCGACGATGCGCAGGCTTTGGTGCATTTCCTCCACGCGAACCACGGCGCGGTCGTAGCAATCGCCGTGAGTCCCGGTGGGGATATCGAAGACGAAGTGCTCGTAACCGGAGTAGGGCCGTTTTTTGCGCAGGTCCCACTCCACGCCGCAGGCCCGAAGATTTGGCCCCGTCACACCCCAGTCGATCGCGTCGGCCGCGCTGATGGCGCCTACGCCTTTAGTCCGCTTTTGAAAGATCGGGTTATGCAGAACCTCTTGGTCGTACTCGGCGAGGCGCGGCGGCAGGTAGCGGACGAAATCCAGAATCATGCCGTCCCAGCCTTCGGGGAGGTCCTGTGAAACGCCGCCAATGCGGAACCAGTTGGGATGCATGCGCCCGCCGCAGATGGCTTCGACGATGGCGAGCGCGCGCTCGCGGTCGTTGAAGGTGTAAAACACCGGCGACAACTGCCCCAGATCCTGCGCGAACGTCCCGTACCACACGAGGTGACTGATGACGCGGTATAGCTCGGCCAGCATCACGCGGATTACCTGCGCCCGCGGCGGCACGGGAATTCCCGCCAGCATTTCGAGCGAGTTGAGGTAAGCGAGATTATTGATGACGCCGGCTAGGTAATCGACGCGGTCGGTATACGGGATGTAGGTGTGCCAGGTTTGCCGCTCGCCCATCTTTTCGGCGCCGCGGTGATGGAAGCCGATTTCCGGGACAGCATGCACAATCTGCTCGCCATCCAGTTGCACCACCACCCGCAGAACGCCGTGCGTGCCCGGATGCTGCGGCCCCAGGTTCAGAAAGAGAAAATCCGAGCCGTCTTTAGAGGTGCGGAATCCCCATTCTTCCGGCCGGAAGCGCAGCGCCTCCTGTTCGACCTCTTCTTTGCGCGGCGGCAGGCGGTACGGCTCCATTTCGGTGGCGCGCGCCGGATGGTCCTTACGCAAGGGATGCCCCACCCACGTGCGCGGCATCAGGATGCGCTCCAGGCGCGGATGGCCTTCGAACCGGATGCCGAACATGTCCCAGACTTCGCGTTCGTACCAGTTGGCGCAGGGCCAGATATCGGTGATGGTATCCATGCGGAGTTCGGCTTGCGCCAGCGCGGTTTTGACCCGCAGATAATCGTTTCGGTCGAAGGAGTAGAGGTGATAAACGATGGTGAACTCGCTCGCCGGCTGGCCTTCCCGATGGACCCGCTCGCGCTCATCGATGGCCGTCAGATCGTAGAGCATTTTGTAGGGGCGCTCGATGCCGTCCTTGAGCCAGCTCAGCAAGTCGTGGATGCGATCCGGCGGCGCCCACAGCGTCTCCATCCCGTCGGCGGTGATTTGCCGCTCGATCGCGAGATCGCGACGCGGCTCCAGCAGAGCTTGGATCGAACCCGGATCGTAAGGCACTGAAGCCATAGCTATACGTGATCGGGAGTGGCGAGTTCCCTGGCTTTCTGCCGGCTAGAGCGCTTCAAATCGCGCATGGCGGGCATGGGCGGGCGAACCGTATCCCGCGGGCCGAGCACCCAACTCAGCGGCCGGCGCTCCGTGCCAACCTTTTCCCGCAGCAGCAGGACGCCTTCCAGAAACGCTTCCGGCCGCGGCGGGCACCCGGGCACATACACATCCACCGGCAGGAACTTATCGACGCCCTGCACGACGCTGTAGATGTCATACATGCCGCCCGAATTGGCGCACGAGCCCATCGAGATCACCCAGCGCGGCTCCATCATCTGCTCATAGAGCCACTGAATCACCGGGGCCATTTTGATGAACACCGTGCCCGCGATCACCATCAGGTCGGCTTCGCGCGGGCTGCCGCGAATCACCTCCGCCCCGAAACGCGCGAGATCGTATTTGCTGGTGATGCTGGTAGCCATTTCTACATAGCAGCAGGAAAGTCCGAAATTGAACGGCCAAATGGAATTTTTGCGGGACCACGCCACGAGGTCCTGGAGGCGCGAGAGGATCACATTCTTGCGCACTTCCTCTCCGAACGTGGGAGATGCCGGTGGGTCCGCAGCTTTGGTAATGGAAAGCAGCATGGTGCTATTGGGTAACGATTTAGGGGTGAGCGTTATCGTGCGCGGCGGCGAATCGTGTTCCAGTCTAGGGCGCCCACTCGCCACAAGTAGAGCAAGGCGATGACCAGAATGCCTACGAAGATCACGGCTTCCCAATAGGCGGGCCAGCCTAGCGGGCGCGCCGCCACAGCCCAGGCGAACAGGAAAACGGATTCGAGATCGAAGATGACGAAAAGCATGGCGACCAGGTAAAACTTGGCCGAAATGCGCACATGCGCCGAGCCTTCCGGCAGGATGCCGCCTTCATAAGGAACACCGGTGGCGCGTTCGGAGTGACGCTGGCCCAAGAGCCAGGAAAGCGTCAACATAGCCGCGACCAGCAGCAATACCAGTGCGAAATAAACTTCCAGGGTCCACATGCGACCGCACTCACTTTCAGTTTCCCAGCGCAACTGGCGGCGCGATAGGCTATTTGTCACAGTGACAGAACCAGCCGGCCTTCCGGCGTACGCCGCCATACTGAAAGGAAGCGAGAGCTACTGGCTGCCGCGGCTGGTATTTCAGCGCGGGCTGGGCTTGGTTTACCTGATCGCGTTCCTGGTGGCCGCGAACCAGTGGATTCCGCTGCTGGGCGAACATGGCTTGCTTCCGGCGCGGCTGTATTTGAAGCGAGCTTCTTTCCGCGCAGCGCCCAGCCTTTTCTTCTGGTGGTCAAGCGATGCCGCGTTTCGTGCGGCGGCGTGGGCGGGCATCATTCTTTCCTGTGTGGTTTTGGCGGGCCTCGCGGACCGCTACACGAACTGGTTCTCGGCGCTGGTGTGGTTTGTGCTGTGGGCCATCCAGCTTTCTTTCTTTCATGCCGGGCAAACGTTTTATGGTTTCGGGTGGGAATCGATGCTGGCCGAGGCCGGTTTCTTCGCCATCTTCCTGGGCGCGCGCAACACGGCGCCGATCCCCATCACCATGTGGCTGCTGCGCTGGATGGAATTCCGAGTGATGTTCGGCGCGGGCCTGATCAAGCTGCGCGGCGACCCCTGCTGGAAACAACTCACCTGCCTCGAGACCTTCTACGAAACGCAGCCCATGCCCAATCCGCTGAGCTGGTATTTCCATTGGCTGCCGCGCTGGGTCTTGCATGGGGGCGTGGTGGTGAATCATGTGGTGGAACTGGTTGTGCCGTTCGGGTTATTTGCGCCGCAGCCGGTGGCTACGATCTGCGGGCTGATCATCATCGGCTTTCAGTTGGTGCTGATGCTGGGCGGCAATCTGTCTTTCCTAAATCTGCTGACGATCGTGTTGGCGGCGCCGGCCCTCGATTTTCGATTTTTGGAAAAGCTAGTGCCGATACGGCCAGGGCTGCTGGTTCCAGCGGGGCCGGTTCTGCGGTACGCCACCATCGGGCTGGCAATGGTGGTGGTGGCGCTAAGCGTGCCGGTAATGCTCAACCTGCTTTCGTCTCGCCAGCTCATGAATTACTCCTACAATCCGCTGGAGCTGGTGAACACCTATGGCGCTTTCGGCAGCATCGGAACAGAGCGGTATGAAGTGATTGTGGAAGGCACGGATGCCGCGGCACTCACGCCCAATGCGCAGTGGCGCGAGTACGAATTCAAAGGCAAGCCGGGGGACGTGCGGCGGCGGCCCCCGCAGATTGCGCCATATCATTTGCGGCTCGACTGGCTGATGTGGTTCGCCGCCATGTCGCAGTACGGCCGGGAGCCGTGGTTCGTCAACTTCATGGCGAAACTACTGGAGGGCGATCGCGCGGCGCTGAGCCTGATCGCGCGTAATCCGTTTCCGGACCATGCGCCCCGCTTCGTGCGAGCGCGTTTGTACCGCTATCGCTTCACTACGCCGGAGGAAAGAAAACAGAGCGGCGCGTGGTGGAAACGAGAGCTGATCGGGCCATACTTCCCGGCGGTGTCCCTCGATACACCGGGGTTCCGGCGAGTGTTGGAAGAGGAAGGTTGGCTATAAGCCGGGCGTGAGGGCGTCACGCTTAGGAACTCCAAGATCCGGCCGCCCTGTCCGGGCAGCAGGTGGCCCATGTTGGGAAACAGCAAAATCTCGGCGTGGGGCACGGTCTTTTCGAGGCGGCGCTTGGTCTCGCAGGAATCAAGTGGGCCCGCACCTCGTCGTAGACCGTCTCCAGGCGGAAAGGCGATCCATCATCGCGGCGCGCCGTTACAACGGCCGAAAGCGGCCCTGTCAGGCGCATAGCGGCCTCCGGGCTGATGGCATCGATGTCGACGATGGCCGAGGCATCGATGTGCCGCTGGCGCGACACCGCTTCCGGCTGCCGCGCCGGCTTGCCGGTGATGGCTTCGAGAATTATGAGTGCGCTACTGGATATTTATGTATGCCGCATTGCTCCCAACCCGACCTACGGAAACCTGCAGCGGGTACCGCCCCGACGGCAGTTGCGGCACCTGGATATTGACCTGGTATAGGCCGGAGTAACCGGGGGCGAGGCCCGCGAAGACCACAGGCGCGGCCACACCGCCGATGGTTGCGGTCACGGTGTTGGTGGTTATCGACAACGGGCTGAGGGGCGCGGCGACGCCGGTGGCCACCGGGGGCTGCACCGGCCCTAATCCGGTCAGATAGGCCGCAATGTAACTGCCCGCGACGGCGGGGTTGGCAGGCGTATTGGCGGAATAGTCCTGATTCAGAACCGCGGCCTGGCCGCCCGGCTGGGTGAACAGGCCCGGGGCGAGAGTTTGAATGGGAATGCTGGTGGTTCCTATAATTGCGCCATTTGCCGTGAGATCGACTGTGGCGGCTCCGCTGGGGACTTCGAAGGGAATTTGAAAATTGATCTGGCTCGCCAGCGCGGCGAGAATGGGAGCGGCAACGCCGCCGACGGTGAGCGAGGGCGAAGACGGCAGGTTCGTGCCGTAGAGGGAGGCGATCGAGCCGGGAGCCATGGCGGCCGCGTCGCCACTGGCCGCGTTCGAAACGGCGATCGGCGGACCGAGCGGGCCATAGACTACGAGCGCAGTCTGCGTGGGCACGAATACCTTGCCGTTGGCCACAGTGGGAACGGAGAATTTCACGGCCGCGCCGAGAGAGTCGCGCGCGCCGTTCTGGTTGCTGTCGTAGAGCTCGTTCGCAAGATTGGTGGCATCGTATGCGCGCAAGACGCCGGTGGGGTCGATCGCCCAGACGATCCCGTTGGCGGTTCCATTCGCGGAAATGGTGGGCACGCAGCCCGGAAAACGGAACGTGGTTGGCGATTGCGATTGGGGGGTGACGGCCATTTGCGCGCTCGAAACCGGGAAAGCCTTCAGCGCGTCGCCGGAGCCGCAGAAGTACAGGTGTAAATTGAAGTACGCCGGGTTGCCGAAGAGCGGCCCGATGGCATTGGGAAGAGACTGCACGATTTGCGTATCCCCGGCGGGGTTGAACTTGCCGAGATTATCGCGGTCCAGGAGATAGATGCGGCCCTCTTTGCCCGCGCCCGCCATCAGGCGCGGATGGGCCGGGCTGCCGGCTTCATCGCCGAGCAGCGCAACTCCGGCCGAGCCGGTGTCGGTATCGCCATCGTTGAGTTGCGCATAGTTGAATGGCGTAAAGTAATCCGAGACTGCGAGGCCTCCGCCGGTAGAGAGCCGGAGGTAGCTTTCACCAAGATCGGGAGCGGTGGGGGAATTGAAATCCGTGGTGCCGTTGGCAGCCACGGCATATATGTTGCCGTCCGGGTCGGCGGCGGGCGCGGCGCCGCCGCTCCAAAAGGAAGCGGAATCGCCGTTGGGAGTATCGTTGTAGACGCTCACCTGTTGGAGCGAGTGAGCGTCATAGCCGATGATCCAACCGTGGTACAAGCCCAAGTCACAGTGCGAGGACCACAAAGTATAGACCACGCCATTGAGCAACAAAAGTCCGGGGCGCTGTTTATAGGCCTTAGGCTGGAATACGTCCGTGGTTCCGCCATCGCCCGTGCCGGACACGGAGGCCTGAATCGTCATTGGGCTGCCGGGCTTTTCCGCGCCGGTAGTCACATCGAGCGCGTGCAGGCGATGTACATATTGGCCTGCTTCCTTAGTCATGGCAACCAGGTAAATCGTCCCGGATTGCGGATCGATGACGGGCGTGCCGGTGATGCCGATTTCCGGCGCAATCTGGCCGCAGCCAGTGTCAGTTGCTGGAACGGTGGTGGCTCCGGAGTTTAAGAAGCTGGTTTGCCACAGCGGCGCCTGGCTGCTATCCGCGTCGAAAGCGTAGACCGAATCGTGTTCGGTCGCAACGTAGACGACGTTGTGAGTCCCCTTGCCCGGCATGGCGACTCCGGCAAGGTAAAGCGGCTGGCCATAGAGTTGGCCATCCACGGGCAGCGAGAATAACTTGCCGAATTGCGATGCGCTGACATTGCCGGGAGTGAGAATTAGTTCCTGAGAGTTGACTCCCGCGCGGGTGTTGCCGTACTGATATGTGAGTACATTCACCAATAACGTAGTGGCGAGCGGCGCTAGTAAGTTCACAAGACACCTTTTGAAGGAAATCGTATCAGGAACACTAGCGCCGCTTGTGGACGTTTCCGGACGAAAGGGGCTTATTGGCAGGCGCGCAGCCTATTGCCAGGTACGCAGCATGGCGTAGAGCGATTGCATCCGCGGGGCCGAGCCGGTGAAGATGGGCGAAGGGACGCGGCGGTAGCGGAGCAGATCGAACATGATATCGGTGGCGTTATTGGCGGGCATCGCCAGGCCGGCGAGGTATTGCAGGCGCAAATTGCGGTCGCGGTTGATTTGCGCGTGAGCGAGCCAGGGCTGGAGATCCTGGACGCGGCCGCCATAGGTGGCCAGCAGCGATAGCGGCGAGCTCAGCCCCACGTCTTCGAGCGAATCCCGCACAGCGGCGTAGTCGGGCCGGGAAAGGCGGCGGGCGAGCGCATCGATATCGATCCGGCTGGGACCAAGCTGGCCGAGCAGCAGGATATCGTAGCCTTCGCCGCCGAGGTCATTGTTCCAGATGGTGGCGTTCGGGAATACAGAAGCGAAGGTGGCAATCTCGCTGCGGACTGTTTCCGCGTCGGTCTGGTACAAAGGCACCCACTGAGTGACAACACCGCCGGGTTTCAGGTGGCTCTTCACTGTCTCGAAGTACTCTCTGGAATAGAGCGTGGCGGCGCCTTTCACCCATGGGTGAATCGGGTCGGAAGTGATGATATCGAAGCGCTCCGGCGTGGTGCGCACATAATGGCGCGCGTCGTCGTAAACGATTTCGGTGCGCCGGTCGCGCAGCACGTTGTGGTTTTCCTTGGCGAAGTGCGTGGCGCTGGCGCGCGCCACCAGCGGCTCCAGTTCGCAGATGAGTATGCGCTCCACTTCCGGGTGCGTCACAAAAGTTCCGGCCGTGACTCCGGCCCCGCATCCCACCACCAATACCGACCGCGGTTTGGGATGAAACAGCGCCGGCAAATGGCCCAGCATGCGCTGCAGCCGCATATCCTGCGGAAGAGTAGAGGCTTCGACTTTGCCGCTGATATGAAAGAAGCGGGTGCCATCGGGGATCTGAGTGACCGCAATGGAAGCGTTTCTGCCCTCGCCCACAAAAAGGGGCTTGCTGTCTTTATAAGAAATGGTGATTTCGCGCCCGTAGGCGAACACCTGCCAGGGAAACGGGGGGATGCGCCAGGACAACAAGCCAACTTTCGCGGTGAGCAGGAGGATGCCGAGGACGGTGCGCGCACGCGGCAGCGCCAGGAATGCCGCGACCGCGCAAAGCAGAACCAGGAGGCGCTGCGAATTCTGGGTGCCGAGGGCGGGAATCAGCAACATGCTAAATCCGAGCGCGCCCAGGATCGCGCCGAACGTGTTGGCGGCATAAATCGAGCCGGCCAGCCGCGCCGAATCCGAACCGCGTTTTGAAACCGCGGCCAGGGCTAACGGAAAGCTGGCTCCCCAGAACAGGGCCGGAAACGTGATCGTGGCGAGGGAACGCAACAGGTCGTCACGCAGGGTGTACCAGGGACTGGCGGCGGAGGGCATCGTCCAATACGGCAACCGGTGCGCGATGCGCCAGGCCGTGCCGCTGACAGCGAAGGCGAGAATGACCTGGCAGATTCCCAGCCAGCGGCGCGGATTTAGCCGGCGCGCCAACCAGGAGCCAAGTGCGCTGCCGATGCCCAGCCCGGTGAGGAACACCGCCAGAATGATGGAAAATGCGTAAACCGTGGCGCCCAACATGAGCGAAAGGGAACGGGTCCAGATGACCTCGGCTCCCAGGGCGCACAAGCCGGAGATGGCGGTTACGGCATAGATGGCGCGGGCGTCCGCTTTTTCCTCGAATGGGATTTCCGCGGGCTCTCCGGCGCGCGCCGCGCGTCCGGACGCGGCCCATGCCGCCAGAGCGACCACGGCGTTAATGGCCACGGCGACATAACTGGCGAAATGCATGTCGTAGACACGGAGCAAATAAAAGCCCGCCACCAGGCATCCGGCTATGGCTCCGGCCGTGTTCGCGCCGTACAGGAACCCGAGCCGCGAAGCGCTTTCGGGGGAGGTTTTCCATTGCCGGGCCAGCGCCGGCAGTGAGGCGCCCATCAGCACCGTAGGCACGAGCAGGCAGAGCGCGGAAACCAAGGCGCGCAGGAAGATTCCGGCCAGGCCGTGGCCGGCATGAGCGGCGTACAGGCGGTCGAGCAGCGGTAAACCGAATACCACCGCCAGGCCGCACAAACCGATGCCGGCTTCGATTGCGGCGTAAACCCGCAAGGGATCGCGCCGTTCGGAGACGACGCGCGCGTATGCCAGGCTGCCCAGGAACATGCCGCCCATGTAAGTGGCCAACAGCGTTCCCAATGAGACAGCGGAGGAGCCGATGACGAGTTCCAGCAGTTGAAACCAGACGATCTCGTAAATCAGCGCCGCACAGCCGCTGGCGGCGAACAGCAACAGCAAACAAGGAAAGACCCAGGGCATGAATCTAGGCATGATACCGTATGGGGGGCGCGGTTTGAGCATTTTCCAATCGAAGAATGATCCTGAAATCGAGTTTCGATTCCAATACAAGATGATCCTGAAAATGAGCGCCGCCGGAGGCTGGGGAATCGCTCCTTTCTCCGCCGCCCAGCGGCGGTTCTGGCAGCCGAAAGCTGCC
>DATGKM010000169.1:0-25618 GCA_035294665.1 Bryobacteraceae bacterium
ATCATGCGCAAGAACTCGGGCCGATCCGCCTTCGAGCCGCTTTCGTGGTCGATAAACTCGCCAGCGACTTCCCAGTTCTGGGTAGCGGCGAACTCCCTGAGTTGGCGAAGTTGGGTCTCTGGATTCTGTAAGCCCCGTTCCCTCTTGGTGCTCACTCGGGCGTACAAAACACAGCGCAGTTTCTTCATGGCCCATCATTGTACCAAAATCAAATGATTTTGGACAGAAGAAACCGCGACGATAGACCAGTTCTTTGCAACGCCGATTCAGCCCTCTGTGAGCGATGATTTTGGTACAGGTGCCGCCGGAGGAGCCACTACCAACTGCTTATCAACGTACGTCACCACGATTTCCGCGTGCGATGCGCCGCGATCCTCTAATTGGCCGTTCAGCTTGCCCAGAAGCTCCAGAAGCCCCCGTACTTCGCGGATGGCCTTCAGCGCCGTTTCAAGCTGGCCGGCGGCCTCGGCGCGCTCCAGAATGCCAAGCGCCCGCGCGTGGAGACCGCGCGCCTGCTCCAACAGGTTTTCCCCCATCTCCGTTTCCCGCACTTCTTTTGCGTGTGCAATAGTTACAGGCAGGTGGCGGTCACGATGACGTACCAGTGACCCCATGGAAACGGAGCAATTTTCCACTATGCTCCGCAATGAATCGGAACGAAGCAGTGCCGTATCGATTTCGGTTCGTTTGGGATGACGGCAAACAGTACAGGTTCGTGGCATATATACCTTCGTCCTGAAGTGGGATATAGATTTCGCGTTTGGAGCCGCTGTGGGCGATTTCGGCGGATAGGCACCTAGATTGCTGGCCAGTGGCTCCCAATGCAATCTAGGCCCGTTTCCGCCTCAGCGCGGGGCATTCCTCGCGGTCTCAGGTATGTCTCGGGTACCAAGCCCCCAAGCGGGCACTTCTACGCCCTGGCCCGGAGTTACCGGAACCAGGGCGTTTTTGTCGGGGCCTCAGATCCTACTTTCCGTCCAGCTCAATCACTTCCGCTTCGCTTAGCAGCCGGTTTCGCATGTCCGCCGGGACTCGATGAACATCCTCCTTTGGGATGCTCCAGCACGCAACCTGGCCGCCCGGGTGGATGCCAAGTTGGCGCGCCCGCTCCACGGCCGTGTGCAGGCCGCGCGCCCACACGATAGCCGCCCCCAAAAATCGAAACTCATTGGCGAAGCTCAGGTAATACCATCCGAGCGGCTGCTTGCTTTCGCTAACGGGCGCAGCGGCTCGTCGGCCGCCACGGGTAGCTGCGGTGCGGCTCGCGCACCTGTGTTTACGTTCCGCTGACATTCTCCGATTTTAGCGCCTGTGTATTGCTTCGAGCGACGACCGCGCGAACTTGTACCGCGGAACAAGATAGCGCAAGCAATCTTCTGCGTCTTTTGTGTGGCGGCGAGCCGGAAACAAGTTGCAGCTCGCAGCGCGGGGCTTTCCTCCAGGGAAGGGTAGATAACCGGCCAGCTCCCCCTGGAATGTCCTAACTCGGTGCCAGCGGACCGCAGTTTCTCGTAGAGATGGTCATAGGCGGCCTTGCATATCGACGCTCGTACCAATTCGCAAAATTGAATCATCGGCCATGTGTGTTCTCCCTTTCTGCCGCACGCCGCGCCATTTGCCGCAGCGCTTCGCCGCGCGCGCATGTGCAGCGCTTCGCGAGTCCATCAACCACTACCCAGTAACCGCCCCCGCACACTGCGCATCCTCCCGGCAGTTCGTCGTCAACGTTCCGAACCTCTGCGGCCAAGCTCACCAGATTGGCGACCTTTGGCGCGATGGTCTGAGTTTCGAGCCAGCGGTCAATCATGGCCTTGGCGTGCTGGTGATCTCTCGCGAGATAATGGAGCCGCTCGATGAGTACCAACCGCACCTCTGGGTCAGCGGGGAAGTAGTCGAGATTGCCGCACAACCGAATCAGGCGCTTACACGTCTCACAGTTCCCCTTACCTGGTTCCATTGCCAAGCTCCTCCCATGACTGATCGATTTCCTGTCGTCGGCGCTGCTCCTTCGATAGGTCCGGCTTGAAGACTGGTGGATGATCTAGGTACATGCCGTTCTCGATGAACTTCGCCATCGACGGAATGAATCGCCCGCCGTTTTCAAGGAGGGATCGCCGCCACGAATCACAGTCCAGATGCCTACGTAGACCCTCCATGAGCTTTTGGTGTTCCCCGGGTGTTCCGTGAATCCTACCCACATAGGCCCTCGCTCCAGGTTCTACGCCTACGTTGCGTTTTACGTCTGGGTAGAGATCCTGGAATTCTTGCCAGCCGTTCTGTTCGCTGGTTGGTTTGGGCATCACGCTCACACGCGATGCGGTTGGAAGTGGCGCTGGCTCTGGCGCTGGCTCTGGCTCTGGCTCTGGCTCAGGCTCTGGCTCAGGCAGAGGGGTTTTTGTCGGCATTGAATCTCCGACATGGCTGGGACTTTGTCCCGACAGATTCCCGGCAACACGAAGAAACGAAACGCCCGCCCGTTTCAATCTCAAACGGACTGTCTCGTCTGCGTGATCGCTCCAATCGTGAATCAAGAGCCTATGTTCGTCGTCTCTGTCGATCCACTTCGCGTTAACTAGCGCTTCGATGAGTTTTCCGGCCGGTTTTCCGCGCCCATTCCAGTCCAAAGCGGCCTCTATTCGGCGATCTGAAAACCGCCCGATATCCCCCTGCGGCGCATACTTGGCGGTGAAATGCCAAAGCATCTCCAGGTAGCCAATCGCCGTAGGCCGGTCGCAGTTCAGCCGGTCGCACAAGTCGTAAACCTTGGGATGTTCAGGTGTGCCACGTTTCATGCGCGCACCCCTCCCAGATAGTGATTGTTTTGCATGTCGCCCCCTTCGTTAGCGAATCCCCTTTGTTGAAATCAGCGGCCGCCAACCGGCAAAGGGTTCCGGCTTTCGCCCGCTAAAGCTAGGCGGTCGCTGTGCTGCGGGCCCTTGGCCTGAAGCCGGCCAAGTTCCCAGCAGTTCCGAAAGAACTCTTCTTGAAACAATTCGGCCCGCGCAATGCCTCAACATCGGCGGGCCGTAGCGTCATGAACTGTTCGAAATATGTTACGTGCTTAGGGTTCCATTTGGGGTTCCACTTAAGAACCCTGTTTTCGGCTGTTGTTCAGTCAAGCGAGCCATGATTTTCAGTAACTTAGGGTCTAAAACCCCGCTGTAGCGCCTGCTTCACACGCAGGAGGTCACAGGTTCGAGTCCTGTCGCGCCCACCAATCCTGGATACAAACAGAAGAAAGGGTTAGAGGAGTGCGCCCGCCGAATCGCCCCCATGGAACCGCGGGCGCGGCGGATCTCTGGGCCAGGACCGGTCTGGGCCATTTCTCAAAAAAAAGCGAGAAGCTGTATGCGGAAGTTGGGGGACGCGCTGGAGGGGCGCGGAATCCTGTTCACGGACCGTTATTGCTTCAGGACCTTCACCACGTAATAACTGATGGACTGCGGTACCTCTTTGAACCAGTGCGGCACTCCCGCCGGGATTACGATCACATCGCCTTTGGTGAGGCGCTGTGCTTTTCCGCCCTGAATTTCGCCGCCGCGCCACTGGTTCGGCGCCGAGCGTTTGCCGCCGGTCATGGTTCCGCCCGTGACGATGGTGGCTTCGCCTTCCACCACGTACATCACGTCGGTTTCGCGATCGTGCACCTCCACCCGCCCGGCTCCGTTGCGATGCGCGCCCAGCACAACCAGGTCCGGGGCTTTCACCAAGTCGCCGCCTTTGGCCAGCGCGGCGGCTACCTTGTCGTGGCCGATGAAGGTCGCCGCCGGCTGGTTGCCCGCGGCTCTGGCGGCCATGGCGGCTCCCAGCAGACTCAAGCCCAAAAACAACGCTCGCATAGATCGCTTACTTACTCTTCATGAGGCTTTTATAAACAGCTTCGATAAACTGGCTGGCTCCGCCGTAGGGCGTTTTTGTGTCGTAGCGCGCATCCCAATCCTTTGTCAGGTTGCTTTCTTTGATTTGCGCCAGTGTCTTGCCCTCTTTGATCGCGGCCTGCACGCGATCGCGCACAATCGTCACCATGTCCCGGTACTCCACCACTTCCCATTGGTCGCACACGCGGCCGTGGCCCGGAATCACGTACGTTCCGCCTTCTTCTTCGTGCCGCGGCACCGTGATATCGAGGATGTTATTCAGCGCGTCGATTTCGCCCTGGATGGACCCGCCGTGGTCCACATCGATAAACGGATAGCTGGTGGTGACGAAGATATCGCCGGTCGCGATCACGTCGGAGCGCCGGAACCACACCAGGCTGTCGCCATCGGTATGGGCATTGGGCTGATAAAGCATCTTAATCGATTCATCGTTGAAGAAGAGGTTCTTGTGGTTCCCGATGAATTCGGTGTCGGTGGGCCAGGCTCCCGGCGGGGTGGGCGATCGTTCGCCGGTGGGAGCGCTCATCCGGTTCAGGACATTCAGGTGCGCGATGATCTGCGCGCCTACAGCGGCGTCGGTCAGGTTGCCTGTGACGTTCGCGCCGGTGATGGTGGTTCCGGCTCTGCGAATGGCGTCGTTGCCGCCGGTATGATCCGGATGGAAATGCGTGTTGAGAATGTACTGCAGCGGTTTATCGGAGAGCTTGCGAATCTCAGCCAGCACCGCGTCGCTGGTCCCGGCGAGGCCGGTATCCACCACCAGCACGCCTTCGTTGCCGACCTGCACGGCGATATTGCCGCCCGCCCCGGCAATCATGTAGACATTGCCCTGTACCGGAATCGTTTCGAGTTTCACGGGCGGGTTACTCTGCTGCGCGAATGCGGCCAGACCCGCAGCCGCCACGATCGCGAGCCCCCCGGCTGAAACAAGGTATCGCTTCATTACTTGCCCTCCTTCTTCAGCTTTTTTTCATATTCCGGATACATGGTTTCGGCGCCGCCCAACGCGGCCTCCACCGGTATGCCGTACTTGTCCGCGAATTCGTGAACGAAGGGATTCTTTCCGGGCAGATAATTCGGCACCTCGCCGCGCGGGCGGCCGGCGATTTCTTCCACCTCTTCGCAGGGATAGAGCCAGTTCGACCCGTTCTGGATCACATTGACGAAATCCTGTGTCTTGACGAGAGGCTCGGTCAGGTAAACCGGGTCTTTCACGATGCTCACGTGAGTCATGTAATTGCCGTGGCGGATGAAGTGTTCGGTCAGCGTGGCTTCATCGCTCTGCGGCAGCCCGTTGCGGCGGATCCATCCTTCTTTAATATGCGTGGTCTTGACGGTTAAAACGTCGCCGTCCCAATGACCGGTGGAGAAGCCCATCCAGGTGTGGGGGGCGATATCCGGCGGGTGCGGTCTGCCATCCATCCAGATGGTGCGGTTCTGTTCGTAGGTGCTGATGTACTGTTTAATGGCGATGACCTTTTGCGATTTCGGGTCGCGATCCTCCCAGATATGCAGGTTCAGCGGTCCGCGATAGATATAAGAGACCACGTGTACCTGGCATTCGTGCTGGGGAACGGTGAGCCGGGACGAATCCCACGCGAGCGCCCAGGCGCGCGCGCCGTCGCTGATGGGCAAGCCGAGATAGTTGACCAGTTCCGGCCCCTGCCCGCGTTCCAGGCCGTCTTCATGGAACAAGGGAGCCCAGTTGCCGGACAGATCCAGTCCCGGCGACGGCGTCATCGAGCCTGCGAACTGCGCATGTGCTGGAACCAGCAGCAGCGCCGGAAGACACATCCATAAAATCTTTTGCATAGAGGAACCGGCAACCATTCTACATCGGGAGCATCCACTGGGAAGACGGATGCAGAGCAGTAGCTAGAATAGTCTCTGTGACACCCGGGAAAAGCAAGAAATCGAAGGCCGAACAGTTCCGCGGCGCGATGCCGCTGGTTAAGGAACTGGTTCGTCCGCGCCGCCGCCTGATCTGGCTCGGCATGTTGCTGATGCTGATCAACCGCGGCGCGGGATTAGTCACCCCGGCCTCGGTGAAATTCCTGGTCGACGATGTGGTGGGCAAGCACCATATTCAATTGCTCCTGCCACTGGTGCTGGCCGTCTTTGCCGCCACCATCGTGCAGGGGGTGACCTCCTTCACTCTCACCCAGTTGCTTTCCGTCGAAGGTCAAAAGCTCATCGCGGAACTACGCCGCCGCGTGCAGGCGCACGTGGGCCGCCTGCCGGTTGCTTACTACGATGCCAACAAATCGGGCATGCTGGTGACGCGCATCATGAACGACGTCGAAGGCGTCCGCAACCTCATCGGAACCGGGCTGGTAGAGTTCGTGGGCGGGCTGGTGACCGCGGTTTTTGCATTCTTTTTCCTGATGAGCATCAGCCCTTTGCTGACCCTGTCGGCGCTGGGTTTCATGGCCATTTTCGGTATGACGCTACGCCGCGCGTTCGCCTACATCCGTCCGATTTTCCGCGAGCGCTCCAAAATCAATTCCGAAGTGGCCGGCCGGCTCACCGAGTCGCTTGCCGGCGTGCGCGTGGTCAAAGGGTATCACGCCGAGCAGCAGGAAGCGCAGGTCTTCTCGGGCGGCGTCCAACGCTTGCTAGAGAACGTCATGAAGTCGCTCACTGCGACCTCGCTCATGACTCTTTCGGCAACCGTGCTCATGGGCCTGGTTTGGACAGTCATCATGTTCCTGGGAGCGCGGCGGATTTTTGCCGGCACGATGACACTGGGCGGCCTGATGAGCTTCACCGCGTTTCTGGCTTACCTGGTTTCTCCCGTTTTCCAGGTGCTCTCGATCGGCACCCAGCTAACCGATGCCATGGCCGGCCTCGATCGCACCCAGGAAGTGCTGCGGGAAAGGCCCGAGGACGAAGAGCCGCGCCGCAAGCTGCAATTGGGCCCCATCCGCGGCCTGGTCGAGTTCGAGAACGTTCACTTCGCTTACCAGCCCGATAAACCGGTGCTCCACGATGTCAGCTTCGTGGCGTCGCCCGGCACGGTAACCGCGCTGGTGGGCCCTTCCGGCGCGGGCAAATCCACCATCATCGGCCTGGTTTCCGCATTCCACGAGCCGAGCCAGGGCGTGATCCGCGTAGATAACGTCGATCTGGCCACCGTGCGGCTCGATTCCTTCCGCACCCAACTCGGGGTGGTCCTGCAGGAAACTTTCCTGTTCGATGGCACCATTCGCGAAAACGTGGCGTTTTCCCGGCCCTCCGCGACTGAAGAAGAGATTCTCGAAGCCTGCCGCATCGCGCACGTGCACGAATTCGCCGAGCGGTTGCCGGATAAGTACGACACCGTGGTAGGGGAGCGCGGCGTGAAGCTTTCCGGGGGCCAGCGGCAGCGCGTGTCCATCGCGCGGGCGATTCTGGCCAACCCTCGGATTCTGATTCTGGATGAAGCCACCTCCAGCCTGGATTCCGAATCCGAGCACGCCATCCAGCAGGGCCTCGCCTACCTGATGGAGGGCCGCACGACCTTCGTGATCGCTCACCGGCTATCGACCATCCGCCGCGCCGATCAGATCCTGGTAGTGGAAAATGGCCGGATCATCGAGCGCGGCACCCACGAATCGCTCTACGAACTGCGCGGCCGCTATTTCGATCTCTACACCCGCCAGCACGGCCTGGATGCCAACCTGTTCCTCGCGCCCGGCGAAGGCGACAGCATCCCCGAAGGCCCGCAAATGCCCCCGCGGACGTCCGGCGCCGCGGCGCCCTCGGCGGCATCGTTGCTGCGCGGCGGAGTGGCGTAGGCGGTACACCGCGCTACAGATTGCTAAGTTGCGCCTGCCGCTGTAGCGGCTCTGGAGCTACCTCTACGCACGATCCCATTCTCCTAAAGACCCGCCCGCTTCCACAGCTCGTCCACGCGCCGCTTCACCTCCGGCGACATTTTGATCACGCCGGGCCAGGGGCGGGTGAAACCTTCCTGCGGCCATTTGCGGGTGGCGTCTACACCCATTTTCGAGCCGTAGTTCAACAGGCGGCTCGAATGGTCGAGCGAATCGACCGGCCCCATCACGAACTGAATATCGCGTTCCGGGTCTATGTTGTTCAGTGCCTTCCAGGCCACTTCCCGCGCGTTCTGCACGTCCACGTCTTCATCCACCACCACGATGCATTTGGAGAACATGGCCTGCCCCAGCCCCCAGATCGCGTGCATCACTTTCCGCGCATGGCCGGGGTAGGATTTCCGGATCGAGACCAGAATGAGATTGTGAAACACGCCTTCGGCCGGCATGGCGATATCGCGGACCTCCGGCACTTGCAGGCGCATGAGCGGCAGGAAAATCCGCTCGATGGCTTTGCCCATGTAGTAGTCCTCCATCGGCGGCGGACCGACAACGGTTGCTGCGTAGATCGGGTCCTTGCGCTGGCTGATGCAGGTTACGTGGAAGACCGGGTAATCGTCGGCCAGCGAATAGAAGCCGGTGTGGTCGCCGAAAGGCCCTTCGGTGCGCAGTTCGCCCAGCTCCACATACCCTTCGAGCACGATCTCGGCATTGGCGGGCACCTCCAGATCCGAGGTCCGGCACTTCACCATCTCCACCGGACTCGCGCGCAGAAAGCCGGCCATCATCATTTCATCCAGGTCCGGCGGCAGCGGCAAAATGGCGGAGTACATGGTGGCTGGGTCGGAGCCGATGGCGACGGCCACGTCCATGCGGGTTTGCTTGTGTTCGCGCAGGCGGCGGTAGTGCTCGGCCCCCTGCTTGTGCGTCTGCCAGTGCATCCCCGCCGTGCGCTCGTCGAAGACCTGCATGCGGTACATGCCGCAGTTGCGCTTGCCCGTATCGGGATTGCGGGAAAAGACCAGCGGCAGGGTGATGAACCGGCCGGCGTCTTCCGGCCAGCATTGGAGAATCGGATAATCGAACAACGAAAAACCTTCCGTGCGGACCACCTCCTGGCACGCGCCTTTCGAAACCGTGCGCGGAAAGAACGCGCCCATTTCGGCCAGTTTCGGCAGCATCTTGAGCTTTCCGATGATCCCTTCCGGCATGCGCATTTCCAGCAATTCGGCAATCCGCCCGGCCACTTCTTCCACCGACGCCACTTCGAGCGCCAGTTCCATCTTGCGCATGGAGGCGAACGCGTTGATCAGGACCGGAATCGAGTACCCCTTCGGCTTCTCGAACAGCAGCGCCGGGCCGCCGCTCTTCACCGCCCGATCGGCAAATTCGGTGATTTCCAGAATCGGGTCGACTTCAAACGGAATGCGTAGCAGCTCTTTGCGCTCCTCGAGAGCGCGGATGAATTCTCTTAGGTCGCGATAGGCCATGGAAGGCTCAGATTAGCAGAAACGGCCAATTTCGCCGCAGTTCAGTTGACGGATGGCATGGACTTAACTATAGTTAAATCAAGATGCTTCCCGCCGAGAAGCTGGGTGATACGCGTTCTTTGGGGGATGTCCACGGCAGTGTCGGCACCTCGCAGATATCGCTCCTGCGGCGCATGTTTGCCTTCTCCGGCCCGGCGTACCTGGTGAGCGTGGGCTACATGGATCCGGGCAACTGGGCAACGGATCTGGAGGGCGGCGCGCGCTTCGGCTACCAGTTGCTCTGGGTGCTGGTGATGTCGAACGCCATGGCAATCCTGCTGCAGACCCTCAGTTCGCGTCTGGGGATCGTGTCCGGCCGGGACCTGGCGCAGGCGTGCCGCGAAACCTACCCGCGGCCAGTGAACCTGGCGCTGTGGGGTTTATGCGAAGTTGCCATCGCCGCCTGCGACCTGGCGGAAGTGCTGGGCGCGGCCATCGGGTTGAACCTTCTGTTTCATATCCCTTTGCTCGCCGGCGTGCTGCTGACCGCCTTCGATACGCTTTTGATCCTCTGGCTGCAGGGTTTGGGCATCCGCGCCATCGAAGCGTTCATTCTCGCGCTGATCACCGTCATGGGCGCGTGTTTCGCGGTGGAAATTCTGTGGGCCAGCCCGCCATCGGAAGGGTTGCTGGCGGGCCTGGTGCCGCGGCTGAACTCGCAAAGCCTGTACATCGCGATCGGGATTCTGGGCGCCACCGTGATGCCGCACAATCTGTATCTGCATTCGGCATTGGTGCAGACGCGCCGCATCGGCCAAACCGAGGAGGCAAAAGCCACGGCATGCCGCTACAACCTGATGGATTCGGTGGTGGCGCTGAATGGCGCGCTGCTGGTGAACGCGGCCATTCTCGTAATGGCCGCGGCGGTGTTTTTTCGCCGGCACATCGTGGTGACCGAGATCCAGCAGGCCCACCTGTTGCTCGCCCCTTTGCTGGGGACCAGCCTTGCGGGAGTGCTGTTCGCGGTGGCGCTGCTCTGCTCGGGCCAATCTTCCACGCTCACCGGCACGCTGGCCGGACAGGTGGTGGTGGAGGGCTTCTTAAACCTGCGCGTCCGCCCCTGGCTGCGCCGCCTCATCACCCGCGCCATGGCGGTGATTCCAGCCGCGCTCACCATCTACTTCGCCGGCGAAAAATCCACTTACCAGCTCATCATTCTGAGCCAGGTGATTCTGAGCCTGCAGTTGCCGTTCGCCATCATTCCGCTCATCCATTTCACCAGTGACGCCCAGCGCATGGGGAAGTTCCGCAACCCCGGATGGGTGCGGGCGTTGTCCTGGGTGACCGCCCTGATCATAGTCGGGCTCAACCTGCGGCTCGCGGTCCTGGCCGTGGCGGACTGGCTAAGCCAGGCGGGCAATTGGCGCGTTGTGGTGCTGGCGGGAAGCATAGCCGGGGGCGTATTACTGCTATTTCTGCTGGCGTGGGTCAGCTTCGAACCGCTTATCAGCCGCCGGGTGCACCGGTACGGCCGCGCGCCGCTCACCTTGCCGGAGCCGGCCGTAGTAGAGGAAGCCCCCTCGTACCGCCGGATTCTGGTTCCACTCGATCATTCTCAACTCGATCGCCTGGCCATCAGTCACGCGGCCGCGATTGCGAAGTTGCACGGCGCCAAGGTCTACCTCCTGCATGTAGAGGAGGGGGTGACCAGTCAAATGTATGGCGCGCAATCTTCCACCGCGGAAGTCGAAGCCGGAGCGCAATATCTGGACGAAACTGCCGGAAGTCTGCGGGCACAGGGAATCGCGGTGGAGACGGCGATCTCGCATTCGTCTTCGCCGCGCCGCGAGATCGTGCGCTATGCGCGCGAAATCTCTCCCGACCTGGTAATTATGGGCGCTCACGGCCACGGCGGCCTGAAAGACTTGATCTTCGGCACCACCATCAACCCGGTGCGGCACAACTTAGACATGCCCATTCTGATTGTGCGGCCGGGGCAGCCGTAGTGGGCTGGCCCGAATTGGTAGTAGACCAGTTTGAACGATAGCGGCGCATTCGGATTATCGGTTGGACGTGGTCGCTTCGGGGCTCGGCTTCGCCGCTCCATAACAGCCCGAGGGCCCGGTTGATTGGATCGAAGCGTTGTTCTAGGCATGAGAAGGTCGACGTGCTAGACGCTAGCTGCGGCTTGTCGGCTTGAAAGCCCAAGGGAGGAAGTGATTTTTGCCCGACCATCTTGCGTAGCCTCGGCTACAGTTGGAAGCACTCGATTAACAAGGTGCGTCGCCAAGGCTGGCGAAATCCCGTACTGCTTCGCTTGAAGCATAGTTTCTTGCCGATCCAGCAGCGCGGACGCGAGCCTCGGCTGGCTGCTGGCTCTCGCCTCGTCGCGCTTCTCCAACCTTTCGTGTGCGGCGTTTAAGAGTAGCTCGGTCTCGATCTTCTTCGCTTCGGCTGTTATCTTTTGCCCCTCGGCCTCAAGTTTCCGCGCTTCGGCAGACAGCTTGTCCGCCTCAGCGAGAACCTTCTTCCAGCCGAACACCAGATCCATTATCCCCAGCATCGAGATAATCGAACCGCCCCAACACGAGATCATTGTGGCGTCTCCCGGCGGAAGTGCGGCGTGAGCGGCGATGACCAGACCAATACCACTTACAAGTAGAGTGCCGCCACCGAAACTGAACGATATAGATCCAGCTCTAACAGTCACTTCCGGCGGTTCAAGGGACTCCTTTACTCCGATCCCTTCCAATACCTTTTTCACGGATAGAGAAATCTCCCACATCAGCATCGATGAGGCAGCGAGTTCTGTAATCGGCAGTTGCCGCTGACCGCCACTCGCCTTCATGAACGGAACGGATACAACGACATCTGCTGTTGATTTGCTGCTAAGGTCAATTCCAACTTCGGCGGCGACTTTGCCGAACGTCGTGTCGTTGATAGAGACCTGCCGCAGGATCGCAGTTAACAAAAGCTCGGCTTCAGCTCTGTCCAACTCTATACCCCTTCCAGCCTCGAGAGCAGCGGTTATACCCGCGATCCGAAATACATCCAGGCTCGCCTCTCTTAGCGCCAGACCCCGGCTGGGTGGTGGCAGTTGAATCAATAGCTCCTGCATCAATGGCAAATGTGGCATCAATCGAAACTCCCTAGCGAACTCACGATTTTACAGCAGCGCACAGATGCTGCTGGTGGGATTTCGCTTAGAGTAGCCCAGGTGCAATCACGCCTCGTGGGTGCGGGACCGTGTGAACCCCCCGTGCCGTCAGCAGCTGCCGAGCGCTTAAGGCTAATCTAAATGGATATTCGTGTGTTGAATCTGATTTCCAGCGATAGACCCCGATATGTATGCCCTTGCCGGAATCCGAGCAGCTCCGAGGTGATCGTCGGTGACTCGCACCTTGGCTACAACGCTGATCTGAGAACCGCCGGGCACCTACGGGCGGCTCGTCGGCGATCTGTAGAAAATTCCGCGTTAATTGGCGATGGCGCTATGAAGCGGACCACCGGCCGCCGTGGAAGTCCGGCCCATGTTTCACACCGACTCACCCCCTCCGATCAGGCGCTTTCGGCGCGGACTTCTTCCGCGCCTTCGCCTTCGAGCAGGCAGACATCGTCGAGGTTGCGGTATTTTTCCGCGTAGTCCAAACCGTACCCCACGACAAATCCTTCTGGGATGCGGAACCCGACGTAGGCCACGTCGACCGGCCGTTGGCGGCGTTCGGGTTTGTCGATCAGCGTGGCAATCCGCAGGGACTTCGGCCGGCGTTGCTCCAGCAGATTCACCAGATAATGCAGCGTAATGCCGCTATCTACGATATCCTCCACAATCACCACGTGCGCGCCCTCGACCGAGGTGTCCAGGTCCTTAGTGACTTTCACTTCGCCGGAACTGCTGCGATTTTTTCCGTAGGTCGAAATGCCCATGAACTCGATCGAGACATAGCGCCGCATGGCGCGCGCCAGGTCGGTGAGGAAAAAGCACGCGCCTTTCAGAATGCACACGAAATAGAGTTCGCCTTCCGGGTAGTCGCCGGAGATCTGTTCGCCCATTTCGCGGATGCGCCGCTGGATATCCTGCGAGGGGATGAGGACCCGGAGACTGGGGTCGGTCATTCGGCGGCGCCCGATCGGGAGGAAAGGGCGGCGCGCTCGTGCGGATGCCCGGGTTCGTGCGGCCGCGAGCCTGCCGCCTCGGCCAGCCGCGTGCTCTGCGGACCGACGTGAATATGCGCGCCGGTGGCTTTTCCGGGCACGGCCTGGCGGAAGGCGAAGTACGGAATGTGGCGCGCTTCCAGGTAGGACCGCAGCCAGACGCCTTCCGGCTGATCGGGCGTCACGGCCACATCCACGCGGCCGGTATGATCGAAGCCGAGCGCGCGATGCACCGCCGTTTCGCCATTGGCGCTGATCGGCAGCGGTCTGCCGAAGCGCGCTTGCCAGTCCGACTCGAGCTGCGCGAGGGTTTGCGGTCCGAAGTAGCCATCGCCATCGTAATGTTCCGACGCCGGAACCGGCGACGCGCCCAGGGGAGCCTGCGAATATTGCGCTTCCGCCTGCGCCATGGCCGCCCGCTGGTGAGCCAGACCGGCCACTTCCATGACTAGATCGTGCTCTTTGCGGACGAAATCGAGATCGGCGGCGAGGGTGGGCAGAGTAGCGGGGATAGCCAGCCCGTCGTCTACCAGCTTTTTCGTCTTTTGATAGGCCTGTTCGCGGCGTTCCAGCCGGCGGTTGGCGGCCGCGGCCATGGCATCGGCCTGTTCTTCGGTCAGATCGCCGTTGCGGAACCCGGCACTCACCACGGCATCGTCTTCCGCATCGGCCACTTCTTCCCGTGCCTGCGCCAGTTGAGCGGGCGCGGCCGCCCCCGCCTCCACCAGAATTTCAAGTTTCTTCACCTTCTCGCGCGCGGCCGCGAGCTGTGGGCTATCGGCGCCCCACAGGCCCGCGCGCACGAATGTTACAAGTGTAATGAGCGGGACCAAACGCATGAATCTTTCATTGTAGTACGATGCTGATTAGGAGCCTGTTTGCGAAAGGTAGAACGCGCCGAAATCGAAGAACTTTCCTCCACAGCCCCCACTTGGCTCCTGGCCGTACGCGCGGCCGAATCCAAAAAAGCTACCAATATCCGGGTGCTCGACCTCAGAGGAGTCACTTCGTTCGCCGATTTCTTCGTAATCTGCACCGGGTCGAATATGCGGCAGGTGCAGGCGATCAGCGATGAAGTGGGTTTGCAAATGAAACAGCAGGCCCGCGAACTGCCCATCAGCCTGGAGGGCTACGATCAGGCCGAATGGGTACTGCTCGATTACGGCGATCTGCTGGTACACATCTTTTCGCCTAAAGCCCGGGAATATTACGACCTGGAGCGCTTGTGGCGAAGCGCCAAGCAGGTGGAAATTCCGGCGGCGTAGCGGCTAATCGAAAACTTCGGCGAGCGGAATGGTGAGCTTTGGGTTCTCGGTTTCGAGAATCTCGTGGGCTTCACGACGCGAATATCGAGCGCGTGCCGGCGGAAATAGAAGTATCCCGCGAATTATGGCATCATGAACTGCCCCCTTGAAAATCCACCTCTACTTCATCGGCCGCCCGAAAGACCCTCGCACCAACGCAATTGCGGCCGATTTCGTGACACGCGCCGGACACTATGCCGCTACGGAAATGCGCGAAATCCGGCCCGAGCGCTTCGATTTGTGGGCGCGCCATCCCACGGCCCGCAAGATCTTCTGCGATCCCGCCGGCAAGCCCCTTGATTCGGCCGCGTTTTCCGCGCTGATCGCCGCCGCGGAACGCGACGCGCGCGACCTGGTTTTTCTCATTGGCGGGCACGACGGCCTGCCCGAAGGTTGGCGGGAGCGCGCCGACCTGCTGCTCTCGCTTTCGCCGCTCACCATGCCGCACGAGTTGGCGCGCGCCGTGCTGGCCGAGCAGATCTACCGCGCGTTCGCAACCTTGCGGGGCCATCCTTACCCGCGCTAAGGTTGTGGGTTGCATGTCCTGGTTCAAGCGGGAGAAACCCGCGGTTCCCCAAACCGAGCAGAGCGAGCGGCACGTACGCACCGAAGGGCTGTGGTACAAGTGCGAAGGCTGCCGCCGCATCATCTGGAAGAAGGAATTCGATACCGGCTGGAACGTGTGCCCGAAGTGCGGCAAGCATGGCCGGCTGGACGCGGTCACGCGCCTCAAGCTGCTCTTTGACGAGGGCGAATACGAGCAGTTCGACCAGCACCTCACCTCCTCCGACCCGTTGAACTTCGTGGATAGCAGACCCTACCGGGAGCGGCTGAAGAGCATGCAGGAGGCCACCAGCCTTTCCGACGCGCTGATTTCAGCCGAGGGCAAACTGGCAGGCCGGCTGGTGAATATCTGCGCCATGGACCCGCGCTTTATCGGTGGCAGCATGGGGTGCGTGGTGGGCGAAAAGATTGCGCGGGCAATTGAACGCTCGATTGCGCGGCGCGCCGCGCTTATTATCGTTTCCGCTTCCGGCGGCGCGCGCATGCAGGAGGGCGCGGTAAGCCTCATGCAGATGGCCAAAATCTCGGCCGCGCTGATGCGGCTGGACGAGGCGCGCCTGCCTTACATCAGCGTGCTGACCGACCCCACCACCGGCGGCGTCACTGCCAGCTATGCCATGCTGGGCGACTTGAATATCGCCGAACCGGACGCTTTGATCGGCTTTGCCGGCCCGCGCGTGATCGAGCAGACCATTCATCAGAAACTGCCCGAAGGTTTCCAACGCAGCGAATTCCTGCTCAAACACGGCATGCTGGATGCCGTCGTGCCGCGCATGGAACTGAAATCGTATATCGCGCGGGCGCTCGCATTTTTTCTGGATTAGATACGCGTGAACTACCCCGATTCCGTCCATTTTCTTTACGCTCTAGGCAACGAGATTAAGACCGCCAAGCTCGGCCTGGAGCGCATCCGCGCGGTCCTCGATGCACTGGGCAACCCGCAGGACCGCTGCCGTTTCGTGCATGTGGCCGGCACCAACGGCAAAGGCTCCACCTGCGCCATGATCGAAGCCGGATTGCGCGCGGCGGGCCACCGTACAGGCCTGTTCATCTCGCCGCATCTGTTGGAGCCTACAGAGCGTATTTCGATTGGCGGCAAACCGGTTTCGGTGGAGAAGTTCACGCAGGCATTCAACCGGGTGCATGAAGCGGTGGAGCGCCTGCTCGATAGCGGCGCCATCGACCTGCACACCACGTACTTTGAAACCGTTACGGCCATGGCGTTTCTGATTTTTGCCGAAGAGCGGACTTCGATGGTGGCGCTCGAAGTGGGGCTGGGCGGGCGCCTGGATGCGACCAACGTGGTGCGGCCCGAACTGGCGGTGATCACTCCGGTGGATTTCGATCACGAGGCGTTTCTGGGCCGCAGCCTGGAGGCGATCGCGGCAGAGAAGGCGGGCATTTTGAAACCCGGCGCGCCGGCGGTGATTTCACGCCAACGGCCGGAAGCGCAACAGGTGATCGAGCGGCGGGCCGCGGAACTGGCCGTGGCGCTGGAACGAACCGCGGACTGGAGCATCCGCAACCTCGAAATTTCGCCTCGCGGCAGCAGCTTCCGCCTGGTGGGGCGCAGGAGCCTGCAAATCCAGTGCCCGCTGGCGGGCGAGCACCAGGTGGAAAACGCCGCCACGGCGGCGATCGCGCTCGATCGCGTGGGCGTTCCCGGGCATGCGATCGAACGAGGAATAGCCGCGGCCGCCTGGCCGGGCCGCCTCGAGCGCGTGTCGGAAAAGCCGGAAATTCTGCTCGATGGCGCGCACAATCCGGCTGGAGCGCGCGCTCTAGCCGCTTATCTCGACCGCTTCTACGCGCCGCAACGCGTGCGCATGATTTACGGCGCGATGCGCGATAAGGCTGTGGAAGAAGTCTGTGGCATTCTGTTTCCCCGCGCGCGCCAGGTGATTGCCACCGCGCCCCATCAGCCGCGCGCGTTGCATCCGGAGGCAATCCGCGGCCTCGCTGAGCATGCGGACGTGCGCCTAGCACCGCGCTTGGCGGATGCTTTAGCAATGGTGCGGGACACGGCGGATGACGATGTGATCGTGATTACGGGATCATTGTACCTGGTGGGCGAAGCGCGCGCGCTGCTGCTGCGGACCTGCTAAGCGCCACCATGAGTTTCCTGCGCTCGCTGTTCATCTCCATTCCGCTGATTGTCCTCGCCACCATTGTCTTCGGATTCGTTTCGTTGTGCGCGGCGGTGGTGGACCGCAGCGGGGAAACGTCGCACCGCATCGCGCGCGTTTGGGCGAAGGTTCTGCTGGCGGTGAGCTTCATTCGCGTATCCGCCACGGGCGCGGAAAAGCTCGATCCGCGCGGCGGCTACGTGTTCGTCGCCAACCATGCCAGCTACATGGATATTCCGGCGCTGCTATTGGTTCTGCCGCAGCAATTCCGTTTCTTCGCCAAGCGGGGGCTGTACCGGATTCCGTTCCTGGGATGGCATTTGCGCCTGGCCGGCCACTTGCCGGTGGATCGCTCGAACGCGCGCAATTCGCTCAAGAGCATGACGGCGGGCGCGCGCGCAATCGAGGCGCGGCGCATCTCCATGCTCCTATTCCCGGAAGGCGGACGGCAGCGCGAGGGCTTACAGGCATTCCGCGAGGGCGCGGCGTACATCGCAATTAAAGCGGGCGTGCCGCTCGTGCCGGTGGGCATCATCGGGATGCGGGAGTTGTTGCCCATGGGGTCGATTCACATTCGCGGCGGTACGGTGCGGATACGGGTGGGGCAGCCGATTTCTACCGAAGGCCTGCAGCCCGCGGCTCGCGCCGAAGTGACGGAAAGGCTATACCGGGAGATGCGCTCGCTGACCGAAGAAAGTTGAGGCTATTCGGAGAATATCGCGCATCAAGGCGTAGCCATGCCGTGGCTTCTCCGCCAGGTTGAGCAGGATCAGCAGAACGGGTTCGGACAGCGGTTTTGCGGTTTGGATTTCGGCGCGCTACTCCGTTCCACAAACTGTCGCATAACGACATATTGCGAGTACGCGGCGGGCAGTCAAGGCGCATGGCGAGAATGCGCCGGCGCGCACCCCCGGTCAAAAGTTGATGCCGATGCCGCTGTGATCGGAGCCGCGGCGCAGGTTCATGCGCGAGATCTGCTGGACATCCACATTGGGCACGTTGGTGACTACGTAATCCAGTTCGCCGCCGCTCCTCTGGGTGGCGCGGCCCAATCCCACGAAATACAATGCCGCCGTGCAGCCAGGCCGCAGTTCTTCCAGCCGTTGCTTCAAAACATCAGGCTCCAGGTTGAGATCGCCGATCAGCGCCCATTGCCCGCCGGTATTATCCACAAAATCGAGAATCATGCCCGCCAGCGCATATTGGGCATTGAGGCTCGGCGCGGACTTGCTGTGAATGCCGTAAACGGTTGTGTTGTTCACCACCCCAATGTTCACCGGGTAGCGAACAGGGTGTTTCCACAAGCCTTCATAGGATGATGGCCGGCCAACGCTTTGCAGCCCACCCACAACATCCGCTGGCAGCGTGGGATAGTACAAAGTCGACCCAGTCGGCACAAGGTAGTTGAGCCCGCCGCGAGGTATGGCGCTGCCGGTAGCGCTCACCACCTGCGATCCCGGTGGAGCGATGAAGGAACTCTGCATCTCGGAGATGAAAAACGTGCTTCCGAGGCGCTGTGCCTGCTCGATTTGCCGCGCCTTGCGATCGTTATCTGCGTTGCCCCGCTGGGAGTTGAAGGAAGTGGCGTCGTACATCGGAGCCTGCATCCTCTGGATTACACCTAGGGCTACAGCGGCGCGGGGAGCCCCGGCAATCCAGGGCATCTTCGCCTGCGCGGGAGGGTTCGCACCCGGGCGGTAAACCGGAGGCGCAGGCCGGCACTCCAGCCGTTGCGCTTGAAACATCCCAGGCTTCGCCTGTACCGGAGTTGCCGTCCGGGGCCGGTACACCGGAGGCGCGGGCATATGAATTCCCTTGGGTTGCACTGCCTGATGTCCCGCCACCGAAGTGGCTCCCGGCCGGTATACCGGGGGCGCGCCGCCACCCGGCCGGGTTTCAGGCTTTTTCAGGGGCATTGGCCCGAGTATGACAATGCCAATCCGGAGCTGTCAACCCGCTCACTCTTGACATGGACACCCGCTAACCCTTGCCGCCCGCCGGCTCCAAGGCCAGCTTCGCCACCTCGTCCATGGTCTTCACGTAGTGAATCTGCATGTCGCCGATCTGCTCGGTTTTCAGATCTTCGCGCACGTTCACCTCGTTTTCGGCTGGCAGGATCACTTCACGCACGCCGCTGCGTTTGGCGGCGAGAACCTTCTCCTTGATGCCGCCCACCGGCAGGACTTCGCCGGTGAGCGTGATCTCTCCCGTCATTGCCAGTCGCGGGCGCACGCAGCGCTCTGTCAGCATGGAAAGCAGCGCCGTCGCCATCGTGATTCCGGCCGAGGGGCCATCTTTGGGAATCGCGCCGGCGGGCACGTGAATATGAATATCGCTGTTCTTGAACACCTCGGGGTCGATGAGGTACGTGGCGGCGTTGCCGCGCACCCAGGTGAGCGCCGCCTGCACCGATTCCTGCATCACCGGGCCAAGTTGCCCGGTCATAATCAGCCCTTTGCTGCCGCCGGGCATGCGGCCGGCTTCCACGAACAGCACATCTCCGCCCACCGGCGTCCACGCCAGGCCCACGGCGACGCCCGGCCGGCGGGTGCGTTCGGCCACTTCCGTATCCGGCCGGAACCGGGGCGCGCCCAGGTCCTTTTCCACCAGCTCCGGCGTGACTTCCATCGCCCCCGCCGCCCCTTCCGCGATCCGCCGCGCCTGTTTGCGGCAGATCGTGCCGATCTCGCGCTCCAGGTTCCGAACCCCGGCCTCGCGCGTGTAGCGGCGGATCAGAAAACGCACGGATTCGTCCGTGAACTGAATCCCGCTCTCCGCCGTTAAGCCGTTCTCTTCGATCTGCCGCGGGATCAGGTAACGGAATGCGATGATGACTTTCTCCTGCTCGGTATAGCCTTCGAGGGGAATGATCTCCATGCGGTCGCGCAGCGCGTCCGGCACCGGATCGAGCACGTTGGCGGTGGTGATGAACAGGACCTTCGAAAGATCGAATGGGACATCCAGGTAGTTGTCGCGGAAAGTGGAGTTCTGTTCGGGATCGAGCACCTCGAGCAGCGCCGAAGCCGGGTCGCCGCGGAAATCGCGGCCCAGTTTGTCCACCTCGTCGAGCATGAACACCGGGTCGTTGGTGGCCGTGCGGCGCAACGCCTGAATGATCTGGCCGGGCAGCGCGCCGATATAGGTGCGGCGATGGCCGCGGATTTCCGCTTCGTCGTGCATGCCGCCCATGGAAATGCGCGCGAATTTGCGCCCCAGCGCGCGGGCAATCGATTTCCCCAGCGAGGTTTTACCCACTCCCGGCGGCCCCACGAAGCACAGGATCGGCCCTTTCAGCACGGGTCGAAGCTGCAGCACGGCCAGGTAATCGAGAATGCGTTCCTTTACTTTTTCCAGATCGTAATGATCCTGGTCGAGGATTTCGGCCGCATGCTTCACGTCCACCTGCGCGCCCGAAGAAGCGCTCCAGGGCAGCGCGGCCATCCATTCCAGGTACGTGCGGGTGACGCCATACTCCGGCGAGGCGGCATTCATCCGCGACAGGCGGTTGAGCTCGCGCATGGCCTCGGTTTTCACCTCTTCCGGCATCCCCGCTGCTTCCAGCTTCTGGCGCAGGTCTTCGGTGTCGCGCTGCGTTTCGTCGCCTTCACCCAGTTCTTTCTGGATGGCCTTCAACTGCTCGCGCAGGTAAAATTCCCGCTGGGTTTGCGAAAGCTGCCCCTGCACCTGCGATTGGATCCGGCCGCGCAACTCGAGCAGCTCGAGCTCGCGCGTGAGGTGCCGGTGCACCGTTTGCAGCCGCGTTCTGCCATCCGGCTGCTCGAGCAGTTGCTGCCGCTCCGGCGGGCTTAAGGACGGCAGCGTGCCCGCCACCCAATCGGCCAGCCGCCCCGGCTCGTTGATCTGCTGAGCCAGCACTACCAGTTCGTCGGAAAGGTTCGGAGCCGCGCTGACGATCTGCTGGAACAGCGAAAGCACGTTTTGCCGCAGCGCTTCCATTTCGCCCGTCATTTCCGGCTCGATATCGGCGATGCGCTCTACGCGGGCCTTCAGAAACGGCTCCCGCGCGGTGAATTCGCGCGTGCGGATGCGCGACGTGCCCTCGCAAAACAGCAGCAGATTTTCTTTCGGAACGCGCACCACTTTGTGCAGCACGCACAGCGTCCCTACCTGGTACAGATCGTCGGGCCCAGGTGTATCCACGCGCGGATCGAGCTGTGAAACCACGGCCAGGTTGCGGTTTTCTCCCAGCGATTGCACCAGCGCCACCGAGGAAGGCCGGCCCACGGTAAGCGGAATCATCGAGCCGGGAAAAAGTACCGTGTCGCGCACGGTCAGAACCGGCACCTCTTCGAAATCCGTCTGCCCGGTTGCGGGTTCCGGGGGAGTCTGCGTTTCTGGTTCCTGGACAGGCATTCTAACCCTAGTGTAAACGCCGTCCTGTGTCCGGCGACTATGCCGGTGGCGCTACCTCTGGTCTTCCAGGTCGCGGATGCGCTCGCCGTGATCATCGAGCCGGTCCTGGTGAGCGGTGGCGGTGCGCTCCAAGCTCTGGATAGAGGTGAGGGCGTCGCGGGCAATTTGGGCCAGGGCGCGGATGTTCTCGGCATCCACTTGCACGTTGGCGCGAAGCTCCTGCATCTCGGCGCGTAGCTCGTGCACGTCGCGAGTGAGCATCTCTACGGACTGTGCCAGGGCTTCGTGGCGTTCGGCAATGCGATCCAGGCGTTCGCCAACGCGATCCAGGCGTTCGCCAACGCGATCCAATGTTGCTTCAACGCGGTCCATTCTGTCCATACGGGCGGCCGCTCCTTTTCCAGTGTAGCTTGAGATTCCTACGCTCCTTTCGGATAGCACCCTAACACGCGTAAATAATCCGAAAGCTCCTGCAGATGATTCAAGGCGTTCGAGGCCGGAGGCGAATCCGCGCGCCCGAGAAAATCGAGGTAAAAGAGATACTCCCACGGCTTGCCCCGCATCGGCCGCGATTCGATTTTCGTCAGGCTCAGGTCGCGCAGCGCGAATACCGCCAGCGCCCGGAATAATGCGCCGGGCAGGTTGCGCGTGCTGAACACCAGCGAGGTCTTCCACTCCGCGCCCGCGTCCGCCGCTCCCTGCCGGCCCCGGCCCCGCACCCATTCGGGCCGCCGCAGCAGAAAGAAACGCGTGAAATTCTGCCGGTCGTCTTCAATCGACCTGCGCAAAATTCGCGCGCCGTAAGTCTCGGCCGCCACCGCCGACGCGATGGCCCCGGCGTCTTCCAGCCCCTCCTCCATAATCATCTTCACGCTGCCCGCCGTGTCATAGAACGGCACGCGCTCGATTTGCCGGTTTTGCGCAAAAAACTGCAGGCATTGGTTCAGCGCCACCTGGTGCGAAAACACGCGCCGGATGGCGGAAAACTTCGTCCCTTTTCTCGCAATCAAATTATGGATGATGCGCACGCTCGTCTCGGCCACGATCGGCAGATCGAAGTTCTGCAAGTGATCGTAGTTTTCGTAGACCGGCCCGTGTAGCGTATTCTCAATCGGGATTACCGCGCCCGTCGCCCGGCCTTCTTTCAAACTGCGGAATACGTCCTCGAACCGCTCACAGGCAAGCAGCCCGATCTCCGGCCCCAGCAGCTTGCGCGCCGCCTCTTCGCTGAAAGCCCCCCGTTCCCCCTGAAACGCGATCTTCTCAGGTTTCGGGCCCACCCGGCCGCGGCGTTGGCTCATTTCGGCCCTCCCCAGCGGCGGGCATCGGCCAGCGGCAGCCCGATCAAATCCATCACCCGCTCCACGCTGCGGTCGACGATATCCATAACGGTTTGCGGGTTAGAGTAAAAATTGGGAATGGGCGGAGCGATGATCGCCCCCATCTCCGCCAGCGCGGTCATATTCCTTAAGTGTCCCAGGTGGAATGGTGATTCCCGAACTACTAGTACCAGCCTGCGCCGCTCCTTGAGCGTGACATCCGCCGCGCGAACCAGCAGGTTCGAGCTGATCCCCCCCGCTATCGCCGACATCGTATGAATCGAGCAGGGGGCGACCACCATCGCGTCCGTCCGGAATGAGCCGCTGGCCAGCCGGCAGGAGATATCCTCTATGGAATAGCTGCAGTCAGCCATCCGCCGGACTTCAGCCGCCGTCTTGCCGGTTTCCAAAAATAGGGTCTTTTCCCCCGATCTGGTTAATATCAGATGAATCTCCGCCTGCTGCTCGCGCAGCCGCTCCAAAAGACGCAGCCCGTAAATAGCGCCGCTGGCTCCTGAGATTCCGGCCACAATCACCACACTAAATCCTCCGGGGGGTTCCGTGTTCCAAATCCGGAACAAAAACCTCGATTTTCAGCAGCCGCCCTACAACCATGGAGATACAATGCGGTTGCGGCGGCGCGCTCGATTCTTTTCGCCAGCGAGGATCATAGCATGGACCGTCCGGGAGAAAAGCTGAGACGAGCTCGGGTGCGGCTCAAGCTCACCTATCGCGAGGTGGAGCAGGCCAGCCAGAAGATCGCCGCGCGCCGCGGCAACTCCGATTTTACGATCTCATTGAGCCGCTTGGCCGATATCGAAAACGGCGGCCGGACCCCCAGCATTTTTCGCCTGTACACCCTCTGCTCCATCTACCGCCTCGACCTGCATGAAGTGCTCGGCTGGTACGGCGTGCCGGTGGATCTGATGGTTGCCGAATCGTTCGAAATCAGGCTCGCCGAAACCCACGAGTTTGAATTCACTTCCGATGGCCACCAGGCTGCTGCGCCGCGCTTCGATTGCCCCATCAATCTCAGTAAGACCACCTACCTCAGCCAGTTCCTGCGGCAGTGGGGTAAGGTGCCCCTTACCTATCTCGGCGGCCTCGACCCGCGCCCCCACCGCTACGGCCTGATCGGCCTGGAGGATTGCTCCATGTCCCCGATCCTGCGGCCGGGATCGCTGGTGCTGATCGACGAGAACCGCCGCAAGATCGCCCGCGGCGGCTGGCGCAACGAGTTCGACCGCCCCATTTATTTTCTGGAGCACCGCCAGGGATTCCTCTGCGGCTGGTGCACCTTGGCGCGCGGCACGCTCACAGTGCTGGCGCACCCATCCTCGGAGAAGAGCCCCACAGCTTTCGAATTCCCGGGCGAAATCGACGTGGTCGGCCAGGTAGTCGGTGTGGCCATGTGGTTCGAAGCAGCCCCGGTGCCCGCCGCGGCTGAGTAGTTTCCCTCAGATCCGTTCCACTTCCGGAAATTTTCCTGAGTGCTTTGACTTACTCCGGTATGTTCCCGTAGTGTGGATACTGTAGTTACCTTAGACTCTCGAACCTAAGACAAAGGACTGGTGAAAGACATGAAGAAATTCTTCCTATTTTCTGTGACTCTGCTAGCGTTGTCCACTGTAGTACCGCAGAACGCCAAGGCTATCATCAACAGCCCCACTCCCGACGGCAACATCATCAACAGCCCCACTCCCGACGGCAATATCATCAATAGCCCCACTCCTGACGGCAATATCATTAACAGCCCCACTCCCGACGGCAACCTCTGGTAGTCTCCCGCACTTGTGCGCGGCTCCTGGTGCTAGGATTGGTTTAGGCCGATAAGAAGTCCGGGCACCAGGTGAGTAATTTCCTCCAGTTCCTGATTGGCAGCACCTGCCTGGCAGGTGTCGTGAGACTCCTGTGCACGCGGTTATGGAGGAAGTACCTCGCACTCACGTTATTCCTCTTTGTGGAGTGTATACACTCTGTCTGTATCCCAATCCTTTTCCTCAATTTCCATTCGCCGGGATACAAACTTTTTTGGGAGATCTTCCAACCGTTATCCTGGGTTTTCTCTGTCTGGCTGATCCTGGAGCTATATTCCCTGATTCTGGAAAAACACAAAGGCTTAGCCACAATAGGCCGCTGGGTACAGTACGTGGGTTTCGGCTTGGCAACCTTGATTTCAGTAGTCGTGATGATGCCGCAGATTCGCGAACACAGCCATAGTTCTATCGTTGGGTACTATCTCGCCATTGAGCGCGGTGTAGATTGCGGCATGCTCATATTTCTACTAGTAATTCTATTCTGGCTGACTCAGTACCCCGTCCCACTGAGCCGCAACGTCCTAGTCCACAGCTTCGTTTACACTGCCCTATTCTTTACGAACAGCGTGGGAATGTTTGCACAAATTTTCCTCGGGGTGCAACTGCGACAATCAGCCGACACAGTTCTCACCGCCATCTTCGCCCTCTGCCCGCTTGCCTGGGCCATCCTCCTCACCCCCAAAGGCGAAGAAATCCGCATGCGCCTCCTCCACTTCAGCCCCGAGGACGAAGAGCGCGTTCTGCAGACTCTCGAATCCCTGAACCGCACCCTCCTCCGCGTCTCCCGCCAGTAGCTC
>DATGKM010000170.1:0-5597 GCA_035294665.1 Bryobacteraceae bacterium
CAGTTGTCGGCGCAAGAGATCCGCGAGATCCTGGCTCCAGCAATGCAGCGACGATTAGCGCTTCGGTAACATTCTTAAATGAGGCAATACGATAGGGAAAAATAATTGTCGTTGACCGGAAAAAATAGTTGACGCTGGACACGCCCCCACCACGCCGGCAGTAAGCACGTTGCTCCCGGCTCCCTGGAGGGGCTTCACAGTCACATGCCCGGTGCCGCCGCTCGCACCCTGCCCATCGCTTGAAAGCACGCCCGCTGCGTCCGCAGCCGGTGCTTGCCACTGATACGCGTTCGCGATCCCTGGAGTATTCGAGGTACCTGGAGGCGCGACCCAGCTAAAGCTATTGGGTGGATAAGAGGGCGGCTGCGGAGCCGTTGAATCGAGCGAAAGCGCGCCGGCATAATTCCCGATCGTTTGCAGCGATAGGAGCTGGGCCACTCCGGAAAATAGCGATGCGCCTCCATCGCTGAGCTGCCCATTCGAGCCGGCGGTCTGGATCTCTCCAGGTGAGCCTTGAGCCGCGCTGCCGCCGCCCGAGCCGCACGTGCCGCTCATTCCGTTCACCAGCACGCAATCAGTGGGGTTGCCGGTCACGGTCGAAGCTACTCCGCCGTTCATGGCGAGCACGCCCGAGAATTGCGCCGCATTGGTGCCGAGGCCTCCATTCGAAGCGGGCAAAACTCCGCTGGGTAAGGCCGGCTGGGCCGGCACCCAGGCGTAGCCGTTCCAGATAGGGGCATCGCCCACCGTCGCTCCGTTTTGCGCGAATTGCTGCCAGGGGATCGTGTAAGTCGCGGCGGGCGGCCGCGAAATCACGACGTCGTTGATGTGCAGCGTGCTGGTCGTGTCCGGCACCTGCCACACCTCTCCGGTGATGGACCACGAGCCGCTGATGTTCTGGCAGTTCACCAGATAGTAGGATGTGCCGCTCGAATCGTTAGGGACCAATTCCACGGTGAAGCCGCCATCGAAGTTAACGCGCAGGGGCTGACCCACGACGCGATAACCGGTGGAGGAACTGGAGAACGGCATGGCCGCCGCTATCATGCAGTAGCCATTGATCGGATTACCGGCGGCGTCCGTGAAGTCGTCGGTAATAGTCGTAGCGCCCAGCGAAGCGGCCAGGCAGACAAACAGCGTGTAGAGTTTCATTTTGGGAATCCTTTTTGTCGGGCCGCCTTTACTTCGAGACGATGAGGCCGCCGCCGGCGAGCACGCCGAGTGCGCCCAAATACTGATCGCTGCTCATGTGTCCGGTGACGAATACCCAGGTCACCGCGAGCGCGGCCAGGCCCGTTAAAGTGGTAGGCCAACCCTTGACAATGCGTTCGATCATTTCAAAAAGTACGAAAGTTTGAAGGAATATTCCGGCGTAACACTCGCGCCGCTGATTGCGGTCTCGCGCAACGAGGCCACCACGTTCAGTCCGGCGAGCGATTTCCAGTGATAGCCCAGATCGTAGCGGACGCCCGCACCCCCGCCGATATTGCCGAGGAGAATGCCGCTCGTCCCTGCAGGCAGGCTGCTGAGGCCGCCGTCCAGTAATGCCATGACGGCGACCGGGCCGCTGCGCTTGACGGTGTAGCCGAACCCGGTGCGCAGCGTGGCCGTGGGGCGCCCCAGCATCAACGTCGAAATCGAATAGAAATGCGAACTGCCAATTTCGACCCCCACGTCGACCGTGGGCGTGAGGGCGGATTGCGGGCCGTAGGCTGCGCCGACAGAAATGAATACTGATGAATAAGACGCGGGCTGCGCCGGTAATGCCGCGGCGCAGACGAGCGCCACGGCGAGCAACTTTGGAAGGTGCATAAACCTTTACGGGGCGGGCTCGGCCCCGAAACTAAGAAATAGCGAGGCTGAGCTGCTGGCTGGCGGTATTGTTAAAGCTATCCGTCACCGTGGCGGTGAAGCTGAACGTGCCGGATGCTGTCGGAGTGCCGCTGATGGTGCCGTCGCTTGCCAGGCTGAGGCCGCCGGGCAGGGAGCCGGCGCTCACCGTCCAGGCGTAGCCGGCATTCGATCCGCCAGTGGCCGCGAGCTTCTCGGAATACGCGGCCCCAGTCGTTCCCCCGGGGAGGGATTTGGTGCTTACGGCCAAAGGAGCCATGGCGGCAGCGATGAACTCGGCTTGCAATGCCGAGAGCGCCTGTTGCGCGGAAGCGGCCGCCGCGCTGGCGGCTGCAATGCTGGCAGGAGGACTCTGGTTCATGGCGGGAATGAAGGTCGATTTGGTCAGGTCGTCCCGGATCATGGACAGGATATCCGGGAGACCGGTGCCGGGCGCCATCATCGCCGAGCGGGCGGCGCGCATGCTCTCCAGCGAGGCTTGCGCATCATCGTTAATCAGCATCGTTTTGGTCGGTTCTCCATCCGGAGTCCAGGTAATGGTAATCGCCATAATCTCTCTGTTCGCAAATGTCGGCTAGAGCTAGCCACCGGGGCGGGCGTGTTAACGTTGGAGACTAACTGGAAAATGCGGATTTCAAATTTTGCAACGGTACTACTGGCCCTCGAAAAAATCGAGGACCAGGCTGGGGTAAAAGGGCAAGTATACCTTACAGCTCTTTTCCGACGGCTCGGGCGCGTTGAAGGACACCTTGCTCGGAAAGTTGAAGCGCGCTACCGAAAATGGGCCTACCGGGGGCCAGGTATGAGCGCCCGCAGTTTCAGTTTCGCCGACACCCTGTCGAACAGTTTTGCCGCCACCCTGTCGAACAAATCCTGCCAGCCGCCTTCAGCCTGACGAAATACGGTAATGTCGGGATACCACGAGCTGAACTCATCGCGTTCCCAAGGCCAGAAACCATAGCGATGGAGCACTAGCCACGTCGGCACGCCGAGCGAGCCGGCCAAGTGCGCGACGACTCCGTCGCCGGCAATCACCAGATCGCAACTGGCGACTGCCTGCGCTGCCTCAACAAGGCTACATTGGGGATCGAGGCCGGATGCGCAAAATCGGGGAGTTTCTCCGAGCTGCAAGCTCACCAGTTCGACACCGGGCACTTTGCTGAGGGGTATCCAGTAATCGAGATTCGACGGCCGCCATTTGTGAGCCGGCCCGCTGCCGTCTCCGCGCCAGTGGATGCCGACCCGCAGTTTTCCAGCCGTATCCCGGACGTGCCGGGTTCGCGGAATCGCCAGAGGCGGTGGCGGCTCGTCGATCCCGAGCAATTTTGGCAGGCTCCAGAGGCCCGCCCAGGCCCGCGCGACAGTCGGTATTGGCTGGTCGCCGCCCACGGCATCCCATACAGCGCCCGTATGCCGCAATAGTTCGGCCAGCTGCACACTCTTGCCGCAAAATAGAACCTCTCCGCCGGCCTCTCTGACAAACTGAAAATAGCGGGAGAACTGGAGTGTATCGCCGATGCCACCTTCGCCAATCACCAATAGTTTGGCGCCTTCTAGTGGCTTGCCGTCCCACTCCGGCAGACCGGGGAGCGATTTAGCCATACACTCGCGGGCGCTCGCGAGCGTATTCCGGTATTCCCACTCCCTCCACCCTTCCTGCCACCTGCGCGAACGAAGCAACTGAAAAGCCCGCTCATGATGCGCGCCGGCGTCATTTGGCCAGCGCCGGACCGCCTCCTCGCTCAACCGCAGCGCCTCCTCGGCGTGTTCCAGGAAGCCATGGCAGGCGGCTGCGAGGGTATGGGCGCGGGCATCAGTCGCGCACTCCATGGCCTCGGCCGCATAGCGGATCGCCCGCTCGAAATCCTCTCCATCACGAGCTGCCAGGGCCGCCGCCAGGCTCGACTCGTAGCGGGTATCTGATTTGGGAGCGTCTGATTTCGGAGTGTCCGGTATCGGCGGCATGCTCCGTGCGGCCGGCGCGGCCGGCGCGGCAGCTTCGATCAATACCAGTTTGCCGTCCCGGTAATCCCAGTTCCCTTTGAGCCCGCGCGAACTGATCGCCATGAGCAGGGCTCCCTGTCGACGAAGAGCCATGGCTTCCATATCCCGGTCGATACCGCGGATCAGGTCCAGTTCGCCTTCGGTGAGAACAATTTCCTTCACTTCTGCCATGCTCTATTGAAATCCTACAAACAGGCCGTTTACAAACTGCATCGTGAAGTATCGCGGACCAGTTTCATTCGCGCCGAAGTCGGCATAGCCCACGCCTGCAATGCCTGCATCCACGAATCCGGTGTAGCCCGAATACGATCCTGGGTAGAGTGTCCGGTAAAAGTTCTGCCCGCCGGAGCCATATCCCCCTTGCACCGTGCTGGGATTGTAAGAAGTCAACTCGCCGGTGTAGCCGATCAGAAATGAGCCGGTGCTCGGGCCGCCCGGCGTGTTGAACTGAAACTGGTTCTGGGATTGAAAAAAGAGCGTGCCGCTGCGAATGCCGATGGTGTATCCGGAGTAAAGCTCTATTATGTCGTCCGCGATCTGGTTGCTGAATACGATCTGGCCGTAATAATTGCCGTTGTACCCGTTCTGGATCTTGAGCGTAGTTACCAGATTAGGGGTTGTGAGGGCGTAAAACCCTCCAAACGAATAGTAGTAAGCTACTGTCGTTTCCACGGCGCTGAGCACCCCATTGGTAAGCGATAGATCGCCGTTCCATATAGTGACGCCGCCGGTGCCGGTTATGGAAAGGCCGCCCGCACCGCCGATATTGATACCTCCGTTGCCCGCGAACTCAATGCCTCCCGCACCGGAGAACGTGAGTGTGTTGGTTACGTCGATCGTGCCGGCTGCTCCAGCTCCGATGTTGATCTGGCTCGCATTGATCGTCCCGATCTGATTCGCCGATATCTGCCCCGAGATTTGGGAAGCCGCGATCAGTCCAATGTTTGAGGCGTTGATGGTCCCCTGGATGCTCGCGGCACTGACTGTCGAGATCTGGCTGGCGACGATCTGGCCGCTGATCGAACTGGCGCTGACGTGGCCTATCTGGGAGGCTTGCAGCTGCCCGGTGATGCTGGCGGCGGATACGCTCGAAATCTGGTTTGCCAGAATCAACCCGATGATGGAAGAGGCGCTGACTTGCGATATTTGTCCAGCCGTAATAAATCCGGTGATGGAGGAGGCATTTACCGACGACACCATAGAGGCGTCGACGGCCGGCCGGAAAACTACGTTGTCGATGTACCAGGTCCCGCTGCAGGAATTGGTTCCGGGCTGGTAGAACGCGTAAATGATCACATAAGCCGCGTTCGGCGGAGCGGTCGCTATGGGTGTTTGCGCTACCGTCCAGGCGCTATTCGGCGTCATGGTCGCAAATTGGCCGCCTATGTATGTCCCGGCCGTACTGTAAAAATTGCAATAGCAGAAGGCTGATCCCGTACAGCCTGGGGCATAGTAGTAGACCTGCAGAACGAATTCATCGCCCGGCTTGCAGGTGAACTGCGGGCCGGCTTGCGACCAACCCTGACTGAGCCATTGGGCGGTGGCGGGGGTGACGGCTATAGCCGCAGCGTAACTGCCAGAATAGTGCTGCGCCGTCTGGAATCACTCTTGTCCAAATTAGCTCCTCTGCCACGTGAGCGTAGTGGGTGGCCGGGGCTGGCGGAAGCCGCGTTAGTCTGAATTTGAGTTCAGGCCAAGAACCAAATATCAACTATACGGAGACTTCCGCCATGAATCGAGTA
>DATGKM010000171.1:0-56335 GCA_035294665.1 Bryobacteraceae bacterium
GGCAGCTTTCGGCTGCCAGAACCGCCGCTGGGCGGCGGAGAAAGGAGCGATTCCCCAGCCTCCGGCGGCGCTCATTTTCAGGATCATCTTGTATTGGAATCGAAACTCGATTTCAGGATCATTCTTCGATTGGAAAATGCTAGTGCCTTGACGGCCTGATTTCGCGCCGGTCGGTCCTTCTGCAAACCAGCCAAATCTAAGAATCACAACGCGAATCGAAAACCGCTAGCCCGGTGATATGCTTTAAGGCTGCTCTGCAACCAAAGGCACTCCCGGACGGAGCGGCACGGAGGATCGGCGTAGCGATGCTTTTGCAAAACGCGGTCGTGGATGCCCTCAACAACACCGAATGGGCGTTTCCATTGGCCGAGTGTGTTCATATCGGCGGCTTTGCGATCGGTGTCGGCTCGATCGCGCTCGTGGATTTCCGGCTGCTCAATCTCGCACTGCGCAAGGAGAGTCCCGCGCGCATTCTGCGCTACACCGAGTTGTGGACCGTAATCGCGCTGGTGTTCGTCGTCTTCTCGGGCTTTGCCCTGTTTCTGTCGCAGGTCGGCATTTATCTGATCAACCCGATTTTTCCGATTAAGATGTACGTGCTGGCGGCGGCGCTGGTCTACAATTTCACGCTCCACCGCAAAGTGGCGAGCATGCAGGATCCGCCCCCAACGCTGAGCAAGGCCGTCGCGATCGTGTCCCTGCTGCTATGGATTGCGGTGGTGTTTGGCGGCATCTTCACCGGATTTCTGGAATAAGGTTATTGGCGTGTCCATCGCTCAGTCACTCGAAAATATCGGCTTTCTTTCGCGCTTCTCTGAGTCGGTACTGGCCTACCCGATCGTTCTGTCGATTCATCTGACCGATATCGCCTTGTTCGGCGGCATGATCCTCATGACGAACCTGCGCCTTCTAGGTCTCACCTTCAACAGCGTGTCGATCACCCAGATGGTGACCAGCTTGCGCCCATGGAAACGACTAGGGGGAACCGTCCAAATCTTTACGGGGCTCCTTCTGGCAACCTGCGAGGCGACCAAATACGCGCCCAATCCTTTCTTCTGGACCAAAATGGCGATTCTCGGCCTGATCGGTGTGCACGCGCTGGTCTTCCGGCCGAGCGTCTATAACCGGACCGAAGAGCTGGACAAATCCAAGGTGATTCCGGCACGCGTAAAGCTGGCTGCGATTCTCTCGCTGGTGCTTTGGACCGCCATGTTTACCATGGGCAGGCTCATCGCCTACTGGGAGTAAGACTTCACCCAGCCTCGCGCAGGGCCGGCGCGTGCTACCTTCGGAGTAAGTATGGCAAGGTTTCTCATCGGCGTGGGCACGGGCGTGCTGCTGGTTTTCGTTTTTATCTTCCTGCTGTTTTTCTCGCTGCTCCGTTTCCGCGAACGGCCTCCGGAGATTGCCTCGAACTCGGTGCTGGTCATGCGCCTCTCGGGCGGTCTGCCGGAAAAAGCGCCGCTTGAACTGCCCTTCATTAGCGAAGGGCCGGGCCTGACGGTGAGCAATATCTGGCAGGCGCTCCAGAACGCCGCCGCCGATCCGCACATCAAGGCCGTGGTCTTCGAGCCCGAAAGCCTGAGCGCCGGATGGGGCAAGCTCGAGGAACTCCGCCACGACCTGGAACAATTCCGCAAGTCCGGCAAGCCCGTCTTCACCTATCTGCACACGCCCGGAGCGCGCGAATATTACGTGGCCTCCGCCACCGATCGCATTTATCTCGGGCCCGCCGACCAGATGTATCTGAAGGGCCTGCGGGCCGAGCTGATATTCTTCAAGAACACCCTCGATAAGCTCGGGGTCACCGTGCAAGTCGAACATGCCGGCAAGTTCAAAGATTACGGCGATCAATTCACCCGCGCCAGCATGAGCCCGGAGACGCGGGAACAGGTCGGCGCCGTGGTCGATGGCCTCTATAGCGATCTGGTGAGCGGCATCGCCGCCGGCCGCAAGAAGACGCCTGCCGAGGTGACCGATATCATCGATCAGGGCCTCTTTCTCGCGCCGGAACTGCAGAAAGCCGGCCTGATCGATGAGCTGCGCTTCGAAGACCAGATGTGGGGCGAACTGGAATCGAAGCTGCGCTCCGGCACGCTGAAGCGGGTCCCCATCGCTACTTATGTGCGGGTGCCGCCGCCCCAAACCGCGAAGACGCGCATCGCCCTGGTGGTGGGGGAAGGCGACATTGTGCGCGGCAGCGCCGATAACCCGGCGCTCGAAGAAGACGCGCTTACCTCCACTGGCTTCGACCGCCTGCTCCAACAGGTGGCCGGCGACTCTTCCATCCGCGCCGTGATCGTGCGCATCGATTCGCCCGGCGGCGAAGTGGCCGCCTCCGATGATATCTGGCGCCAGATGAACCTGCTCAGCCAAAAAAAGCCGATGGTCATTTCGATGTCCGACGTAGCGGCTTCGGGCGGCTATTACATGGCGATGACCGGCGATCCGATCATAGCTTACCCCGGCACCGAAACCGGGTCCATCGGCGTGGTCTTCGGCAAGCCCGATCTGCACGGCCTCTACGATAAAATCGGCATCACCAAGGATTTCATTGAGCGCGGCAAATACGCCGGTATCGATTCCGATTACAGCGCGCTCACTCCCGACGAGCAGGCGATCCTGCGCCGGGGCGTGGATGCCAGCTACCGGGATTTCGTCGCCAAAGTAGCGGCGGCCCGCCATCGCACGGCCCAGCAGATCGACGCGGCGGCGCAAGGCCGCGTCTGGCTGGGCTCCGCGGCAAAGGAACAGGGCTTAGTAGACGATCTGGGCGGCCTGGATGAAGCCGTGGCGATGATCAAAAAGCGGGCCAACATCCCGGCCACCGAGGCCGTCTCGATCGTTCCCTATCCGCCGCGCCGCCGCCTGCTCGATCTGCTCATGCGCCGCGCCCAGGAAGATGCCGTCGATGTAAAGCTGCGGCAGGTCTTCGAAGGCATGCCGTACCACGCCTGGCTGCACGGCGGCTTGCTCCGCCTGGCTCCTTTTTGGATCAGCGTTCACTAAGCAGCGTTTCCACCTCTGTGTGAAACTCGTTCACCGCCTGGCGATAGAGTTCGCCGCTGGGCGAACCCGGAAAACCGGCGTGCACCAGCCGCACCAGGCCCTTGCGGTCCACAAAGAACGTCGTTGGCCAGGAATCCCAGTTGACCGCTTGCGGCAGCTTGTCTTTGGCTTCTTCCGGCTGCCCGCAAAGCAGCACGGTGTAGTTGATGCCGTACTTCTGAATGAAGGCTTTCAGCCGCGTGGGGTTCGCAAGTTGATCGCCTTCCTCGAACGATAGGGTGACAATCTCCAGCCCGCGCGCGTGATACTTCTTGTAGAGGTCCACGAGGAAGGGCGCTTCGTCGTGGCAATTGGGGCACCAGCTTCCGCTGATCTCGACCAGCACCACTTTGTCTTCAAAGCGCGGATCGTTGTTGGAGACGAGCTTGCCATTGAGATCCGGGAAGCTGAAGCGGAAGGGTTCGCTCGCATCTTTTACGCCGGTGTGCTTGTTGAAATCGTCGGGCGGCGGCAGATGTTCCGCGCGCGCCACTTCGCTGCGCACCGCGGTCATTTTGGTTTTGCCGTCCATCAGGATCTGAAGCGAGCCATCGGCGGCGGGCGTGACTTCCATCAAGGCCGAGCGCGCGCCATCGAAATGGCTGAGCAGAAATTTGCCGCCCCGCCATTGACCGGTGAGTGCGCCGGTATCCCCATCGATGCGCAGAATCGCCGCCGAAACGTCGCCGCCCTTCTGTTGCACGATGAACCGCCAGGTCTTTTCGCCCTTGCCGCTCTTCACGTTTTCCAGCTCCCAGATGCCGGCGATCGAAGGCGCGCCGGGATCCGCCGGGGCCGCCGCGCTGTGGGGCCGCGCCTCAAACGCCCACGTGCCGCCGCGGCGTCCGCCATGCCAATAGGTGCCGGTGAGAACTCCGTCTTTCAGGGTAGCTTTCAGTTCGGAGAGCCACTGGTCCCAATCGATCGTTACAGCGCCGTCCTTTGACACGCTGCCTCTGGTGGACGTGAAACGTTCGTCGCCATTAAAAAAGGCGCCGGCAATATTGGAACCACCGCCCGTGAACTCCATGCGGAACGGGATTGTCAGATCGCCGATTTTCACCGTCGCGTCCCACTCCCCGGCGAGCGCCGGAACGCTGTTGGCTTGAGGCAGCGCCCCGGGAGCGGCGGCCAGTAACAAGGCGAAAAGGGTAGTCGTTTTCATCAATCTTTCTCCTCTTCCCAACCCACCACCGGATGCCCGACTACCTGGGCGAGGCTCACCGGCTTGCGGCGAAACGGTTGGCCGTGCAATTTGTCGATCTCCTCCCGGTAGCTCATCAGGGGCCCCGGGTATCCGATCAGTTGCCACCCGATTAACCCGGCGTTGCCGCCGTGCAGCGGGTCGCTGAACATTCCTTCAATAGTATGCTGGCGCAGCATGCGAAAGAAAGTAGTGGTTTCGATCGCGTGCAAACGGCGATCCTGCGCGGCGGCGTCGAGCGAAGCGAAATCCTCAAGTTGCTTGATCCCCTCGCGATAAATTTCGCGCGGGCTGGCTTTGCCCTGGTAGCCGTGCTCGGGCACGGACTCCACAAAAGGCGCTTTGGCATACCGGTACTTGTCCCGGCCGTAGGGGCCTGCAAGCTGGCGGTCGATGTAGATGACTACGCCTGCTTCGGTAGCGCCGGGTCCGGATTCGTCGCTCGGGAAAATGCGCGCGCAAGCGGCCTGCACAATCCGCGCTTCGGCCGCCGTGAAAAAGCGTAGCGGAACCTGGATCTCCCCGGTTTGGGCATGAACCCGCAGCGGCTCGCGGCCTAAGGTGTACACCAGCACGCCACCCAGGCTGGCGGCCGGCAGCAGCAGAAATTCGCGCCGTTTCATAGCAACCCCTCCGGATGCTTTAGATAACGATCGATAAGGCCATCGGCCGCGCGCAAAGCCAGCGCCAGAATCGTGAGCGTCGGATTGCCCGAGCCGTTCTGCGGAAAGGCCGACCCTCCCACCACCCACAGATTGTGCGCCTGCCAGTGCTGCAGCCAGGGATTCACCACGCTGGTTTCGGGCGAGGTCCCCATGATGGCGCCGCCATTCACGTGAGTGCTCTGATATTGGGTGATGGTGTAGCGCTCGAGCAGGCGCGAATTGGTCGGCCCCGGCCGCCCGTTCATTGCCTTGGCGATCTGGGTTTGAATCTTGCCGAGCATGGCGCCTTGCGCGCGCTCATGATCCGTCCAGTCGAGCGTGAGGCGCATTAACGGATCGCCGTAGTTATCGGTGTAGGTGGGATCGAGATCGAGATAGTTTTGCCGATAGGCCAGGTGCTCGGCTTCGCTGTTGATATTGGCGGACCGGTCGTGCCATTCGAGCGCCGCTTTCTTCCACTCCGCCCCCCAATCCGCTTTCACTTCGCCGGGCGGCACGGCGCCAAAGGAAGCGATCGGCCCATCGCCGGTGCTCATCAGGCGGATGTTGCCGCCGCGCAGCACGCCAGGAAAGCCGTCGACGCCCTCTTTGCCATCGAAATCGCTGATGCCGTATCCGAGGCCGCCTGCGCCCATGAAGCCGTTCAGAGGCTTATCTAAAAAGACGCGCGTGGCGGCCGAAACCTGGTGCGTCAGGTTCCTCCCAAGCGTGCCTTTGCCGGTCGCCGGGTCGTACGGCTCGCCGAGCTTCGAAAGCATGAGCAATCGGGAATTGTTCAGCGTCCAGGAGGCCACAATCACGATATCGGCCGGTTGGAAGAATTCTTCGCCGGTGCGGTCGAAATAGCGCAAGCCCTCTACTTTGCCCTGCCGATGCGCCAGCCGGCGCACGTTGCAGCCCGTGCGCAGCGTGAAATTCTTCTGCTTCTGGAGCACGGGCATGAGCACGTTCGTGGGCTGCGCCTTGGCGCCGATCATGCATCCGTAGCGAGTGCAGTAGCCGCAATAAGCGCAGGCCGCGCGGCTGACGCCATCGGGATTGGTGTAATTGCGGCTGAGCGTGGCGGTGGGCACGGGATAGGGATGATAGCCGGATTCGCGCGCCGCTTTTTCAAACAGGGTGGCGGCGTAGCTCATCTTGTGCGGCGGGTTGGGATATTCGTGCGAGCGTGCCCCTTCAAACACGTTGCCGCCATCCACTTTCCGCCCGCCCAAATTGCCCGCCTTCCCGCAGACGCCGAGCAACTGTTCGGCGCGCCAGTAATAGGGCTCGAGTTCCTCATAAGAGACGCCCCAGTCCTGAATCGCCAGGTTCTCCGGTAGCCGCTTGCCGTGCTTTTCGCGCAGCGCGCTGGCCAGACGGAAATTTTCCGGATAGAAACGATACGAAATACCGCCCCAGTGCTCGGCCGCGCCCCCCACGCCGGTCCCCGGATTGAACGAGCCGTACTGCCGGATCGGAACAGCGCTGGCGCGCATCGAGTGGCGGTGCGTGGCGGTCTCCTCCGCCAGGTTCTGCATCATGCGGTAGCGGAGGGCATAATCGAGTTCGTCCATGCCGGCCGCGTAATCGGACAGCTTGCGCGGCTGGCCCCGCTCCAAAACCACGACCGAGAGCGAGGTGCGCGCGCCGATCTCCTTCGCCAGCGTCAGACCGACCAGCCCGCCCCCGGCTATGGCCACGTTCACAGGCTTCAATTGCTGCATCCCAATTCCCTCCCCGGCGGTGTAGGCTGAGTATACACCAGAGCCGGCGTCGAATTCGTGCTATAGTTAAACTGCCTTATATAAGGCGCCTTTTAAGAGTCCTGCCAGAGCCTGGCTGTCCTGATCCGCCACGTCTAGCCGCGCAATTGAAAGACAGTGAGAGTAAAAGTGAAGAATATTTTTGTGGGCAATTTGGATTTTGCCGCGACCGGTTCCTCCGTTACCGGCGGCTCGAAAATACTGCGGGCAATCTGAGCCCGCGGCAGATCTGGCGGCACATTGAGGCGATGCTCCATCGCCCGGAAGGATGGCTCATGATAATCCGGTTTCTCGGCTTTGACCAGAGACAGAATTTCCGCGTGTACCGGTTCGACGTTTGCACTGAGGGAAACCGAACCAGGCAAGTCTCCGTGACCGCGGATCTAACGCTCTTCCGCGACCATAATGTCGGCTTTCAGGAAGGTCCGTTCCTTTCCGGAAACAAACTGGCCGCCGGCCTGCAACGAGGCTGGGAGGGCGAGCTCGAACTTACCGCCGCTGATTTGCGCGCTTACGTGGATGCCAAAGCACTCGCCGAAGCTCAGCGTGCCGGTGCCCGAAAGGTACACCGCCGGCCCCGGGTGCAGGCCGAAATGCAACGGAAGTCGCCTTGGCGCAACTTCGGATTCTGACGCCGCCATCCTGATGGAGATCGCTTGTGGAGCCCATTATGAAAAACGTTAAGTTTGAAGTCACCAAACAGGAGCTTCTGCTTCTAATCACGCTGATGTCGGACCAGTTGTTCCGCCGGGAGTTCATCGACCCGAAGATGCCCGGCTACAAAGGAGACCCGGCGGAGTTGGCAATGGGGAAAGATCTGGTTCTACGCTTGAAGTCGCTGATTCGGCAAGAAACCGCAAGAAACGGCATCGCCAGATGAACCCCACTCCCCCAGCCCGCGCGGGTGAAGGTCGCAAGCCCATCGGGGACAGTTCTCGTTCGCAGCCCGGTGACACCTCGTTTACAAATTCTTTCCTTGAAATTGGAAGCGTTTAGCCATCTTGCTCCCAAAACTGCGCTGGCGCTCGGGGTATGCTGAATCGGCAAAGGTCGTCTCTTCGTTGGAAGCGCCGTCCCCGCTAAAAGATCTTTGACAATTGATTCCTATGCGGGCGGGGCATGTCGCGCCGCTCCGTCCGCGGCCCCGGAATTGGCTTTGTTCGTTCCTTTTTGCTATTCCTTCGCCTTTGGGCCGCGTCCCCAGCCGAAATTGGGTTCGTTCGTTCAAATTTCTACGCGAAGGCAGGCGGAACGCTGGAGCCCGCATCCCAGCTTCCGCGGTTATGAGATCCGCGGTTATGAGATTGCGTCCCGCCGGTACGTCACATTTAATTTTGTTTTCCTTCGGGCCGTTTCTAGTGGCATTCTCATGCCTGGCGGTCGCCGATGCCAATTTCCGAGACGTAGCCGCGCCGGAAGGCTTTTCGCGGCGGACCATGCAGCGCTCCGCCCCCAAGCCTGTGCTATGATGACAAACGTACCGAAACGAGATTAAGAGAAGACAAGGAGCATAACCCTCTAGAATGGCACTGGCGATTGAAGCAAAGCGGCAGATTCTTTCCTCGAATCAGCGCCATAGAACCGACACGGGGTCGCCAGAAGTACAGATTGCTCTATTGAGCCAGCGGATTGCGCTGCTGACGGAGCATTTCAAGGCGCATAAGAAAGATCATGGCTCCAGGCGTGGCTTGTTGACTATGGTCGCCAAGCGCCGCCGGCTTTTGACGTACCTGCGGGATACGGACCCGGAGCGCTATAAGGCAGTTCTGCAACGCCTCGGCATTCGCCGCTAGTCCGTTCTACCGGAACACTCCCATGAGCGGAGGTTTCCGATTCATTCCAAGCCTGCCCGGGCCATCGCGTTTGTTTTACCGCGATGCGCCAGAGAAGATCGCCCTGTCAACTCCAGTCTCTCCGTCCGCCGGTAAAAGGCCGGGGGACGGCACCGCCGCACCCGGCGGCGCTACCGCGGTTCCCGCCAACGGGGGCCGCGTTTGGAGGCTAGAAAAATAAGAAAATGGCACATACAGTCGAAGTGGATTTAGGAGGCGGCCGGTCGCTCGTTCTCGAAACCGGCAAGATTGCCAAACAGGCAAATGGATCCGTGGTGGTGCGGTCCGGGGACTCGGTAGTCCTGGTGACCGCCTGCATGGCGGAAGAACCGAAGCCGGGCGCGGGATTTTTCCCGTTGACGGTGGATTACCGCGAATACACATACGCGGCCGGGAAGATTCCCGGCGGCTTTATCAAACGCGAGGGGCGTCCCTCGGAGAAAGAGATCCTGACCAGTCGGCTGATCGACCGCCCCATCCGCCCGCTGTTTCCGGAGGGATTCCTGAATGAGACGCAAGTGATCGCCATGGTGTTGTCGGCCGATCCCGAGCAGGACCCCAATTCGTTGGCGATTGCCGGCGCGGCGGCCGCCCTGGCGATTTCCGATATCCCCTTCCCGTACGTGCTCGGCGGCGTCCGCGTGGGTATGAAGGGCGGCGAGTACATTGCCAACCCAACCTATACCGAGGCGCGCGAATCGACACTGAACATCGTGGTGGCCGGCACGGAAGACGGCATCGTCATGGTGGAAGCGGGCGCCGAGGAGGTTTCCGAAGCCGATGTCCTGGGCGCGATCCAGTTCGGACACCAGTGCTGCCGCAGGATCGCAGCCGGGATCCGCGAGCTGATGAAGCTCGCCGGCAAGCCTAAGAAGGTGTTCGAGACCCCGCAACTCGACCAGGAATTGTACGCGGCCATCGCCAAGAGCGTGCGCGCGGAACTCACCGATGCGCTGAACACCCAAAAGTATCCCAAGCTGGAAAGCTACGCGCGGGTGCACGAGCTGCGCCACCGCGTGGTGCAAGAACAGCCCGAAGAGAAAAAGGCGGAAGCGGGCAAGTGCTACGACGCATTGAAGGAACGGATTTTCCGCGATGAGATACTGAAGAACCACCGCCGGCCGGATGGGCGGGCCTTCGATGAGATCCGGCCGATCAGCATCGAGACCGGGATCCTGCCGCGTACCCATGGTTCGGCGCTGTTCACGCGCGGCGAAACGCAGGCGCTGGTGACGGTGACGCTAGGCACCAAGGAAGACGAGCAGCGGATCGAGTTGCTGGAGCCCGGCGAGGCCTCAAAACGCTTCATGCTTCACTATAATTTTCCGCCGTTCAGCGTTGGCGAAGTGGGCTTTATGCGCGGGCCGGGCCGCCGCGAGATCGGCCATGGCGCGCTGGCCGAACGGGCCCTGTCCGCCCTGATTCCCGACGAAGACACGTTCCCCTACACGTTGCGCGTGGTAAGCGACATTCTCGAATCGAACGGCTCGAGTTCGATGGCGACGGTGTGCGGCGCATCGCTGGCCCTGATGGATGCGGGCGCTCCCCTGGTTTCCCATGTGGGCGGCGTGGCTATGGGTCTGGTGATGGAGGGCAAGGACTACGCCATACTGACCGATATCGCCGGCGCCGAGGACCATTACGGCGACATGGACTTCAAAGTAGCGGGTACGCGCGACGGCATCACCGCTTTGCAAATGGACATCAAGGTTCCCAACGTTACGACGTCCATTATGAAAGAGGCGCTCGAACAGGCCCGCCGCGGGCGGCTGTTCATCATCGACAAGATGCAGGCGGCGATGCCGCAACCGAAGACCAGCATTTCGCAATACGCGCCGCGCATCTACACCATGACCATTCCCCAGGATAAGATTCGCGACGTGATTGGACCGGGCGGCAAAGTGATTCGCGGCATCATCGAGCAGACCGGCGTGAAGATCGACGTCGAGGATAACGGCACGGTGCACGTAGCCTCCAGCGACGAAGCGTCGGCGCGCAAAGCGATGCAGATCATCTCCGATATTACGGCCGTGGCCGAGGTGGGCAAGACCTATCTGGGCAAGGTTGTCCGGCTGGTGGATTTCGGCGCGTTTGTGGAGATCTTCCCCGGCACTGACGGCTTGCTGCACATCAGCGAGATTGCCGAGAACCGCATCCGCGAAGTTCGCGACGAGTTGAAAGAGGGCGATCAGATCCTGGTCAAAGTTCTCGCCATGGAAGGGAACAAGATCAAGCTGAGCCGCAAAGCCGTGTTGAAGGAGCAGCGGGAGAAGCTCAAGCAGCACGAAAAACAACACACCAAGGCGTAGAAGTGGGGCAGGCGCTTTCGCCTGCCCACCCGCTTCGGGAGGGCTATATGCGCGTAGGGGCTGAAGGGGGCTACGTGCCCGGCCAGCGCATGACGGTCCGGGTCACTAATCAGACGCGCAAAACCATTTTGGCCACCGCGGCGGACGTGGCCGATACCAGCGCCAAGCGCCGCGCGGGTTTACTGAAAAGAAGCAAGCTGGAGCGCGGCGAAGGCCTGTGGATTACGCCCTGCGAATCGGTCCACACCTTCTTTATGAAGTTCCCGATCGACCTGGTGTACCTGGACCGCCGGAAGCGGGTCCGCAAGGTGCGCCATGCCGTGCGCCCCTGGCAGCTTTCCGCCTGCCTGGCGGCCCACTCGGTGTTGGAACTGCCGGCGGGAACCGTCCAGGAGACCGGAACCGAGCCCGGCGATCAACTGCTGTTTGATACGCTGGCGTAATCATGAGGTCTCTCAGACGGCGGGCAGGCATGGCTGTGCTCATGCTGGCCATCGCCGCGGGATTCTACTGGAAGCTGACTCTCACGCGCCAGTACGAATGGGTGTGGGGGCCCGACATGGCGCAGCAGGTGCTGCCATGGTTCATGGTGCAGGCGCGAGCCTTGCACCAGGGCGCGATCGCGCTTTGGGATCCGTACACGTGGGGCGGCCAGCCCCTCTTGGGGCAGGCGCAGCCCGGCACGGCCTATCCGCTCAACTGGCTGCTGTTCGCGGTGCCTCTGCGGCACGATGGCCTGATGCGCGGCTGGGCGCTCACCTGGTATTTCGTCGTGATCCGCTTCATGGCGATGTCGTTTTGCTATCTGCTATGCCGCGACCTGGGCCGCTCGCGGATCGCCTCGCTCGTGGCTGCGGTGGTGTTTGCCCTCGGCGGATACATCGGCAACACCAACTGGCCGCAGATGGTGAACGGCGCGCTGTGGCTGCCGCTGGTGTTTCTGTTTTTGCTGCGGGCGGGCCGGGGCGCGGGGGAAAAGGGAAATGCCCCGCTGCGCAACGCGATGTTCTCGGGAACGTTTCTCGGCATTGCCTGGCTGAGCGGGCATCATCAAGCGCCTATCTTTCTGATGCTGGCCGTGGCGGGCGTTTGGCTGTATTTTATCTTTCGGGCGGGCCGTTTCGATTGGCGCATGGCGCGCGCGGCGGCTCTGTCGCTGGTGTTTGCGGCCGCCACGGGCGCGTTGCAAATTCTGCCGGCGTATGAGTACGGGCACCAGGCCAAGCGTTGGGTGGGCGCGCCGGAGGCCATTAGCTGGAATCAGCCGGTGCCCTACTCCGTGCAGGAAACCTACGATTTGCGGCCGTTCTCGCTGCTGGGCACGGTGTTTCCGCGCATCAACTCCCATTCGGACCCGTTTGTCGGGTTAGCGGCGCTGGCTTTGGCGCTGCTGGGAGTGGCCATGGCGTGGCGCGACATGCGCGTGAAACTGCTGGCGGCGGTGGGCCTGGGCGGCCTGCTCTATGCGCTCGGCCAGCACAGCGTCTTTCAAGGGTTTTTGTACGGCCTGATTCCGGAGTTGGATAAAGCGCGGGTGGTTTCGGCGGCCATCGTGGTATTTCAATTCGGGGTAGCGGCCCTGGCGGCGTTCGGACTGGATTTGCTGCTGAGCCGCGACACGCGGGAGGAGGGCTCGCCCTGGCCCCGGCGAGTGATGTGGGGCGCGCTGATCTTCGGGCTGTTTACGCTGGCGCTCTTTCAGGCCGTTTACTTCTCGAACAAGTTCACCTTTCCAGGCGACGACAGTGTCATTCTCACACCGTTTGCCGCGTTCGGTTTGGCGGCCCTGCTGTTCGCGGCGATGCGCGGCGCTCTCGGCCGGAACCAGTGCGCGGTCCTGGTGCTGCTACTGGTGCTGCTGGAACTGGGGAACAACTTAGGCTCGGTAGCCGTGCCACGCTCCGATAGCGGGGCAATGCACTGGCTTGCCCAGATGCGGGGCAACGCGGATGTGGCGGCGTTTCTAAAGGAGCAAGAGCCGTACCCCCGGGCCAACGTGGCCGGCGATGCGTTTGCCGAAAACTGGGGAGCCGTGCAGGGAGTGGAAATGATGGCCGGCGGGCTGGCGGGCCTGACCACGAACTGGCAACGGTTCGATTTCTGGACGGTGAACTCGCACTTGCTGTGGGGCGCCGCCTACACGCTCTCGGAGAAGCCTTCCACGGAGGGCGACCTGGTCTTCACCGGCGTGAGCGGGCTGAGGGTTTACCGGCACAAAGGCGTGTTTCCCCGCGCCTGGGCGGTGCATGAGGTGGTGCAGGTTCCGGACGCGCAGGCGGGCAACCGCATGATTCAGCAGCAACTCGCGGATTTCCATCGCGTGGCCATCACGCTGGGCCCGCCGGTGCCGCTCGAATCGTGCGCGGCGCCGGACAATGTGGCAATGACGGCGCGCTCCACCGATGTGGTGCGCATCCGCGCGGACATGGGGTGCGAAGGCATGGTGGTCACTTCGGATACGTTCTACCCCGGATGGCACGCGGAGATCGACGGGCGGGCCGCTCCTATTTACGAAGTAAACGAGGCGATGCGGGGAGTAATCGTGCCGCGCGGCGCCCACGCACTCACGTTTCGGTACCGGCCGGCATCGGCCGCGATTGGCGGTTTACTGACGCTGACCGCACTCATTGTCACTGCGGTGGTTGCGATACGGCGGGAAAAGAAAGCCATTGAGGAAGCGGACTATGTCTACGCGCGGCACCGCTAAAGCGGGCACCGTTGAGACGAGCATATCCAGCACTGCGCGGAACCCTCGTTCGAGCTCACCGGGCCCGCGCCGAACCGAACTCTGGAAGACACGCGGATCGCGCCGAATTTTATGATTTTGCGCTGCCGGCGGCAGTGACTCGCCAAGCTATTCGGCAGCGGGCGTCGAAGGTTTTTCCGGTGCGGCCTTTTTGGCCGCGCTCTTCTTGGCGGCGCCTTTTTTGGCGGCCTGTTTTTTTGCGGCGGCCTGGCGAAGCTGCGCCCACCGTTTCCGGTTAGCTTCGATGATGGCTTTGCGGCCGGCGGCGCTCAGGCGGCGTTTGGCTCGCGCCGGGCTCGCGGCGGATTTCGCTCCTCCGCCCGCCAGGCGTTTCGCTTCGGCCCAGCGTTTGCGCTGCGCCGCGGCGATCCGTTTACGCGCGCTGGCGCTCATTTTCCGGCGCGCCGCGCCGGTACTTTCAGAAGCGGCGCCGGCTCTTGCGCGGCCGCCCGATAGCGCCGCGCGCAGTTCTCCGATCTGTTCGTCAATCCGCCTCTTCTGCGCTTCGAAGCCTTCAATCGCGGCGGAGATCACTTCCGGGTTCATGTTATTGGGCATGTCAGTTGTCGCACTTCCCTTGGTGCTTTTACATTCTACATGAGAAATGTTCTAAGTGTAAGTGCCCGGTTGGGGAGTGACTCGCGAACTGCCAGCTACCTGTGGAACTGACTACCTGGGCGCCAGTCCGGAAGCTTGTCCTGGTTAGCGATATCTATACCCAGAAGCATCCCGAATTCGGCAACCTGCTGGAGAGCGGTAAAGTCCCAGTCTGCGTGAAACTCATCGGAGGGCTGGTGATAGTGCTTATCGTTAAACTCCTGCCATAAGTTCTGGTAGTAGTCCGCCGGCTTGCCCGCGAACTGGGTGGCATGGTCGATAGAGAATGCCGGAATGCCGGCGCGGGCGAAAGAGAAATGGTCGGAGCGAAAGTAATGCCCCTGTTCCGGCTCGCTATCGGGCGAAATGGAAAGGTTCAAGCGCTTGGCGATCGATTCGGCCAGCGGCAGGACCGTGGTGCGCTCCACGCCGTTGATGATGACATCCTTGGCCCGGCCCCAGGGAAAAATAGCGTCGTAGTTCAAGGCGATCGCGGTCTTTGCTGGGGGAAATAACGGATGCCCGGTATAGTACTCGGAGCCGCGGAGCCCGTCTTCTTCCGCGGTCACGGCCAGAAACAGGACGGAGCGGCGCGGCTTTTCGGGGAGCGAGGCCCAGGCGCGCGCCAGCTCGAGCAGAATGGCGCAGCCGGTGGCGTTATCCACCGCCCCGTTATAAATACGGTCGCCGTTCACCGGTTCGCCTACGCCCAGGTGATCCCAGTGAGCCGAATAAATTACGGCCTGGTCTTGTAACTGCGAGTCGCTTCCGGGAATTACGGCCGCGACATTGCGCGACTCGATGGCCCGCACCTGGGAGCGAATGTCGCCGCGAATCCGGATACCCAGCGGGATCGGGCGGAAGTCCCGTGACTCGGAAGCGGCCAGAAGTTGATCGACGGATCTGCCGGTCATCGCCAGCAGTTTGTCGCCCGCCTGGCGAGTGAGCCATCCAGCGAGGCTCAAGGCGGGGTCTCCGGGCCGCAGCGCCACGAACGTGTTCTGCCTGCCCCAGGAACCGCGCACCACGTTCCAGCCGTAGCCGGCGGTAAGAGTCGTATGAATAATGATGGCGGCCACCGCGCCCCGCCGCGTCGCCTCTTCGTACTTATAGCTCCACCGCCCGTAATAAGTAAGGGCGCGGCCATCGAAAAACGTGGGGTCGCTCGAAGTAGGTTCGTTAGTGAACAGCACTACGACCTTGCCGCGGACATCCACGCCTTTGTAATCGTCCCAGTTCCATTCGGGCGCGGCGATGCCATGACCCACGAAGACCGCTTCGGCATCGAACTGCGATTCCGGCTTCTGCGTTTCGTTGAGGCCGACATAGTCGTTCAGCCAATCGAATGACAGGGTCTTGCCGGCCGCGGTGGCGGAGAGGCGGGTTTGCGGCTGCGGGTCCACCGCCACCAGCGGCACTTTCTGGAAGTAAGTGCCGTTATCGCCGGCGGGTTTGGCGCCCGCCAGAGCGAATTGGGTGGCAATGTATTCGGTGGCCAGATTGCCGCCGCGCGTGCCCACGCCGCGCCCTTCCAAAAAATCGCTGGAAAGGAACCGGTCGTGTTCCCGAATCCGCTCCGCGGAAAGGGAGTTTGGGGATTGAGCAAACGCCGGCCAAGCCGCGAGCCAGGCGGCAATCACCCCAATGACGATGGACTTCATGGTGATCGCTGGTGTAATCTTGAATCTAGGCCGCCCCACGAGAAGCCAAAGCAGCGGCCATGCTTGACCGTAGCACACCTTTTTTGTTGTGGAACCACAGATCACCAGCAGGACTTTGACCCATTTGCGGGCGCTCGAAGCGGAAAGCATCCATATTATCCGGGAGGTGGCGGCCGAATTTCAAAAGCCGGTACTGCTCTATTCGATCGGCAAGGATTCCTCCGTCATGGTGCGGCTGGCGCAGAAGGCGTTCTATCCGGGCAAAATCCCGTTTCCCTTCCTGCACATCGATACCACTTACAAATTCCAGGAGATGATCGAATTCCGCGACCGCTTCTGCGCGGAGATCGGGGTGGAACTGATTGTGCATACCAACACCAAGGCGATCGAGGAGGGCGCGAATCCGTTCCGCCTGGGAACGCAGAAGTGCTGCGCGCTGCTGAAGACGCGCGCGCTGCTGGACGCGCTGGCCGAGGGCGGCTTCGACGCGGCTTTCGGGGGCGCGCGGCGCGACGAAGAGAAATCGCGCGCCAAGGAGCGCGTCTATTCCTTTCGCGATTCCTTCGGCCAGTGGGACCCCAAAAACCAGCGGCCGGAGCTGTGGAACCTCTATAACAGCCGGATCGACAAAGGCGAAAGCATCCGGGTTTTTCCCCTCTCGAATTGGACTGAGCTGGATGTGTGGCACTATATCTACCTGGAGAACATTCCCATCGTGCCGATGTATTTCGCCAAGCCGCGCGAGATGGTAGTGCGCGGCGAGCAGTTGATCACGATCGAGCACAACATGCCTCTGCGGCCGGGCGAGAAACCGGAACTGGTGATGTCGCGCATGCGTTCGCTGGGCTGCACGTATTGCACCGGCGCGATCCGCTCGGAAGCGGACACGCTGCCCAAGATCATCGAAGAGATGATCCAGTTCCGCCGGTCGGAGAGGGAGAACCGGGTGATCGACCATGACCAGGAAGGCTCGATGGAATTGAAGAAGCGCGAGGGATACTTCTGATGGCGAGCGTCGAGATCGGGCCGTTCCCTGGCGGAAGCGCGGAACTCCGCCGCGCGGAAGAATGGCTGGCGGAGACCGCGCAGACCGAACTGCTCCGCTTCACCACCGCCGGCAGCGTGGACGACGGCAAATCCACGCTGATCGGGCGCCTGCTCTACGATTCCAAGGGAGTCTATGAAGATCAACTGGCCTCGGTGCGCAAAGCCACGCGCAACCTTTCCACCAACGGCCTGGACCTTTCGCTGCTGACCGACGGTTTGCGGGCGGAGCGCGAGCAAGGCATCACCATTGACGTTGCCTACCGCTACTTCGCCACGCCCAAACGCAAGTTCATCATCGCCGATACGCCCGGGCATGAGCAGTACACCCGCAACATGGCTACGGGCGCATCCACCGCCAACCTGGCCGTGATCCTGATCGACGCGCGCTACGGCGTGCTGCCGCAATCCCGCCGCCACGCTTATATCGCCACGCTGCTGGGCATACCGCACCTGATGGTCACGGTGAACAAGATGGACCTGGTGGACTACCGCGAGCAAGTGTTCACCGCCATACGCGAAGAATTCCAGCAGTTTGCCCGGCAACTCAAAGCGCGCGACGTCCGCTATATCCCCATCAGCGCGCTGAACGGCGATAACGTAGTCGAACGCGGCGGGAACATGCCCTGGTACACCGGCCCCACGCTGCTGGAACATCTGGAAACGGTGCCGATTTCGGAGGACCGGAACCTGACCGATATGCGGTTTCCGGTGCAGTACGTGATCCGGCCGAACCTGGATTTCCGCGGATTCGCGGGGCAGATCGCCTCCGGCGTGATCCGCCGCGGCGACGCCATCACCGTGCTGCCTTCCGGACGCACGAGCCGGGTGAAATCGATCGTCACTTACGATGGCGAGCTCGAAGAGGCCTTCGCGCCGATGTCCGTCACCGTGTGCCTGGAGGACGAAATCGATATCAGCCGCGGCGACATGCTGGTTCACACGGCGAACCAGCCGCACGCGGGGCGGCGCTTCGAAGCGACGGTAGTGTGGATGAACCAGAAGCCGCTCGAGGCGCACCGCCCGTACCTGCTGAAGCAGACCACGCAAACGGTGCGGGCGCGGGTGCGCGAGATCCGGCATCGCGTCGATATCCATACGCTCGGCCACCAGCGCGCCAGCCAGTTGCAGTTGAACGAAATCGGCGTAGTGAGCGTGGAAGCGCACCGGCCGCTGTTCTTCGACGCCTACCGCGCCAACCGCTCCACCGGCGGCTTCATTCTGATCGATCCGATCACTAACGAAACCCTGGGGGCGGGCATGATTATCGGCCCGGACACGTGGCGCCCCTCCGGACCGGTCACTCCAGCCGAACGGCTGGCGCGCATCGGCCACCGCCCGTTCCTGGTGCGCCTGGTGAACGGCGACGGCGAACTGGCGCGGAGAATCGAGCGGCACCTGTTCGATCAGGGTTACCTGGTGCACGTGATCGAAGAGCCGCGGCATTTCGCCCAAGCGATCCGCACCGCCTTCGCCGCAGGCTTGGTTTCTGTCGTATACGGAGCCGCCGCCGGAAACGCCCCAGATGCCGTACCCGCTAATCAGACGGTTACTCTTGACCGCGCCCAATTCGAAGACGAAGCCGCGCTCATAAGCGCGCTGATGGCCGCGCTCGGAAGCGGCCCCGGCGGGAACGTCCCGCTCACCGACGGCGCGGGAATCTGAGCGCCACGCTGCCCGGAACCTGCTCATGAAAAAAGGGGTATGTGTTTGCCTGGGCGCCATGGGAGCGCTCGGGGAGCCTGGCAAGTGGGCGAAGAGTAGCCGGCCAGACCTAAACCAACTGGCGAAGGTGGAACGATCCGTCGTCCATGACTTTCAGAAAGAAATTGCCTTTACGCGTCGCCAACTCGCTTCTGCGTAATGCTCCCGCAATCTTGGCCACCGTTTGATTAGTCCGGTCCGGCTTCTCGTCGAGAAACCGGATATCCTCGATGCCAATCACGTCGTAATCGAAGTGAGCGGCATCGTCCAGAAAATCCTGAGAGTTCCTGGTCAGGATAGTCCACCCGCCGCTGGCAAGTTCTTTGATCTCCTGGTCGCTGGCTCCTCTGGGAGGTATCACAACTTTGTAACCTTCGTCCTGGAGACCCGCTTTTAGTACCGCGATATTCTCATCGACCAGCAGCGTGTAATGCGATCCCTTCGCCAATTCGATCACATCCCGATACTGCGTTGTGGTCCCCACGATATTCCCCATAGGGGCTGCGCTGAGTTGGTTGAAACGGAGATTGGCGCGCCCTGCTAGCGAGTATACCGCCGCACTACCGCAGGTGCGGTGCGTTCCGCCACCGCTGGCAGAATGCGCCTCTTGTGCGTCGCCCAAACGTAAGTCGATAATTGGGGTCGACAGCATCACTGGCGAGGGACTCGCGGAGGCACTGAAAGGCGCCAAAGACCGGCCGGCCGCCGGCGTAAGACTCGCGAGTGAATCCGCGCAGCCTAAGCCGCGCGGTTACTCTTCGACAGCCACTCTAATCGCCGCGGTGAAAATCCGAGCTTCTGTTTCGCCAGATCATTCCGCGCGCCCCGCAGCCGGGTCGCATAATAGAGCGCATCGGGTCCCAGCGATTCGGCCTCTTTCTCGCTCAGGTGCGGTGGAGGCGGCGCGCCCACAAAAGCCGCAAAAGCCGGGAGCCAGACCCGCATCTCCGTGGGATCATCGTCCACGACATTGTAGACGCCGGGTTCGCTTTGAAGTGCCGCAACGGTTGCCGCTGCGGCATCCTCCACGTGAACAAACGGGTACACGCCGGCTCCGGAACCAATCACAGGGTATTTCTGCTGCCGCACCTGCTGCGTGACGCTTCCGCCATTGGGATCCTGATACGTGCCGGGCCCATAGAAGAATCCGTAACGCAACGCGACTCCCTCCATGTCTCGCGAGCCCAGAACTCGTTCCTCAATTTGCATGTAGGTCGAAACACTTCCGGCTATACCAGGTGTTGCATTTAAGGCCAGGGCGTCCGTTTCGACGGCCAATCCGGGGCCCGGTCCATAGAAGAATCCGGTGGATTGCACGATGTAGCGCTTTGCGCCCGCGGCCCGCGCCGCATTGTGCACGTTTCGGCCGCCCTCGAGCCGCAATCTGCGGTCCCGCGGCGCGGCCGCGCGCATTGCCTCGGGTGTATAGTCTTTCGGCAGGGAAGTAAGCTCTTCGATGACAGCATCGGGCCGCACCCGGCCGATCGCCGCGTGAACAGCTTCGGAATCGAAAGCATCTACAAGGATCCCCTCGGCCCCGCATGTTTGGAGCACACTCAAGCCACGCTGGGAACTGGTCATCCCGGCCACCTCGTGGCCCGCAGCGACCAAGGCGGAAAGCAGTGGGCGCCCGATCGCGCCCGTTCCGCCCGCTACAAATACTTTCATATCGCCCCCTTGCCTGCGTTACCTAAGTCTACCCCGCCGCCGGCGCTGGGTCTGATTGGAATGGCGGAAGCCAGTGGGAGTCGAACCCACCCGCGACACAGCGTACCGCACAACGGGTTTGAAGCCCGCGCCCAGCACCGGCCAAGATTGGCTTCCAGGCGCAATTCTAGCAAAGGCGTTCTCCGCGGTTATCCAAAGTGGCGCCGGTCCCCTTTTGATACGATGAAAAAACGCCTTTGGTTGAATCGATTCCCAGCATTCTGGCGCGCATCGTCGCCGCCAAGCAGGAAAAGCTTGCTTCCGTGCGCGCTCGCGCGGCTCGGTGGGAACAACTGGCCGAATGCCATCGCCGCGAGCGCCGCGATTTCGAAGCGGCTCTGCGCGCGCCTGCCGTGGCCGTGATTGCCGAGGTGAAGAAAGCTTCTCCAAGTAAGGGCGTGCTTGCGGCCGATTTCGATCCCGTGCGCACGGCTTGCCAATATCAAACGGGAGGCGCGGCCGCGCTTTCGGTGCTTACCGACGAGGAGTTCTTTCAGGGGTCGCTGGCGGACCTCGAACGCGCGCGTACCGCCACGCGATTGCCCGTGCTCCGGAAGGATTTTACAATCGCGGCCGAACATGTTTTGGAGGCGGCGGCCCACGGAGCCGATGCCATTCTGCTGATTGCAGCCATTCTGAGCGAGCGCGAAATGCGCGACTACCGGGAGGCGGCGGCGCGTTTCGGCATGGCGGCATTAGTGGAGGTCCATAACCGGCGCGAGTTGGATCTGGCGCTGGCATCGGGCGCCCGCATCATAGGCGTGAATAATCGCGATCTCGCCACGTTCGAAGTTTCCCTCGATATCTCGCGGCGGCTGGCCGAATGGATTCCCGCCGGCGTGCTGCGGGTGAGCGAGAGCGGTATTCACACCGCGGCCGATATCGCCACGTTGCGCGCCGCCGGTTATGCGGCATTCCTGGTGGGTGAGCATCTGATGAAGGCGGCCGATCCGGCGGCGGCGCTGCGCAAACTGGTGGCCGCGTGAGCCGGATTCTGAAAATCTGCGGAATTACCAATCAGGAAGACGCCGGCGCCGCCATCGCCGCCGGGGCCACCGCGATCGGCTTCAATTTTTATGCGCGCAGCCCGCGGTATCTCGATCCGGAACGCGCGGCCGCCATCGCTTCCACCGCCGGTGTTCTGCGCGTGGGGGTTTTCGTCAACGAATCGCCTGCGCGCGTCGAACAGATCGCGCGCATCGCCCGGCTGGACGTTGCCCAACTGCAGGGAGACGAAACGGTGGCGGATTATCCGGCCGCCATCGCGGTGTGGAAAGCCGTGCGCGTGGCGGATGGACTGGACCTGGCCCCCTTCAACCAGCTTCCCGCCGAGGCGCTGCTGCTCGATGGCCCGGCCGGGCAGCTTTATGGCGGCGCGGGGAAAACGTTCGAGTGGAGCCGGGCAGCGGCGCTGCGCAAACAGTTCGTGCTGGCGGGCGGGCTGGATGCTTCAAACGTAGCCGCGGCGATTTCGCTCGCCCGCCCGTGGGGCGTGGATGCCTGTTCCCGGCTGGAAGCGGCGCCGGGCAGAAAAGACCACAAAAAGATGATCGCGTTTCTGGCCGCCGCCAAAGCGGCCTTCGAATTATGACACCGCAACCTGACCAGACCGGGCACTTCGGGCCCTACGGCGGGCGATTCGTGCCCGAAGTATTGATGGCCCCCATCGAGGAACTGGAGAGCGCGTATGCCGCCGCCCGCGAAGACGCATCGTTCCAGGCGGAACTGAACCAACTGCTGCGCGCGTATGCGGGGCGCCCCACACCGCTATATTTTGCCGGCCGGCTGAGCGAATCGTTGGGCGGCGCGCGCATCTATCTCAAGCGCGAAGACCTGCTGCACACGGGAGCGCATAAGATCAATAACTGCCTGGGGCAGGCATTGCTGGCGCGCCGCATGGGCAAGCGGCGCATCATCGCCGAGACGGGCGCCGGCCAGCACGGGGTCGCCACGGCCACCGTGTGCGCACTGTTCGGCCTTGACTGCACGGTCTACATGGGCGAAGAGGATATGCGGCGGCAGCGCCTGAATGTTTTCCGCATGCGCATGCTGGGAGCGAAGGTGGTGGCGGTCACAACGGGAAGCCGCACGCTCAAGGACGCCATCAGCGAGGCCATGCGCGACTGGGTCACCAATGTCGCGACGACGCATTACTTATTAGGCTCCGTGCTGGGCGCGCACCCCTACCCCATGATGGTGCGCGATTTTCACAAAGTCATCGGCGAGGAAGCGCGGCGGCAGATTCAGGAGGCCGAGGGGCGATTGCCGGACGCCGCCATCGCCTGCGTGGGCGGAGGCTCGAACGCCATCGGCCTTTTCCATGCATTCCTGGACGATCGGCAGGTGCGCCTGATCGGCGTGGAAGCCGGCGGCCGCGGCGACGGTATCGGCGAGCATGCCGCCCGGTATCGCGGAGGCGCGCCGGGAGTCCTGCAGGGCGCCTATAGCTTCGTGCTGCAGGATGACAACGGCCAGATCGCGTTGACCCATTCGGTTTCCGCGGGCCTCGATTACGCCATGATCGGCCCCGAGCACGCCTGGCTGCACGATCAGCGTCGCGCGGAATACAGCGCCGCTTCCGATCGAGAAGCGCTGGCGGCGGCGCGCGCTTTATCGCGCCTCGAAGGCATTATTCCGGCGCTCGAATCGGCCCACGCCGTGGCCGAAGCCATTCGCCGGGCGCCCGCGGCCGCGGGCCAGGTGTTCGTAGTCAATCTTTCCGGGCGCGGCGATAAAGATATCGATATCTACCGCGAAAATTTCCGGGAACTGGACGACCGGTCCGGTTCGGATAGGGTCGAAGCATGACCCGCATCGGCCAACTGTTCCACTGCCTGAAACGCGACGGCCGCAAGGGTCTGATCGCCTATCTCACGGCGGGCGACCCTTCGCTCGAGCGCACGCCCGCGCTGGTCGAAGCCCTGGTGCGCGGCGGCGCCGACCTGATCGAGCTGGGCGTGCCGTTTTCGGATCCGATCGCCGATGGGCCTGTGATTCAACGTGCCGGCGAACGCGCTCTCAAAGCCGGCGCCACCTTGCAGGGCATCCTCGAAACGGCCGCGGAGATTCGCCGCCGGTCGCCGGTTCCGCTGCTGCTGTTTACCTATCTGAATCCGGTGGTGCGTTACGGTTTGGACCGTCTGGCGCGGGATGCGGCGGCGTGCGGCATCGATGGCTGCCTGCTGACCGATGCCAGCGTGGAAGAGGCGCGGGATTACGTCGAGGCCATGCACCGGCACGGCCTGGATACGGTTTTTCTGGCCGCGCCCACCAGCACGCGGCGGCGCTTGGAACTGGTGGCGCGCTATTCCACCGGTTTCGTGTACCTGGTTTCGCGCACCGGAGTGACTGGCGAGCGCGATAGCCTTTCCGATGCGGTGGCCCCGCTGGTGAAAGCCGTCCGGGCGGTTACGGACCTGCCGCTGGCGGTTGGATTCGGCATTTCGCGGCCCGAGCACGTGGCGGAGGCGGGCCGCCAGGTGGAGGCCGTAGTGGTGGGTAGCGCCTTGGTGCGGCTGATCGAGCGGGAGAGCGGCGCTCCTGGCTTGGAACAGGCGCTTGAAAACTTTACGCGGAAACTGAAACAGGGGTTCGGAAACCACGCATGACCTGCGAAGAAGCACGCCAAAAACTGGCAGAATACCGCGTCGCCATTGACGACCTGGACCGGCGCATTGTGGAGCTATTGAACGAACGCACGCGGGTGGTGGAAGACATCGGCCGCGTGAAGCGTTCGGCGCGGCTCCCCATTTATGAGCCGCGCCGCGAAGACCAGGTTTACGAAAACATCAGCCGCGCCAGCGCCGATGGGCCACTCACCAAGGAGGCGGTGCGCCGCATTTACGAGCGCATCATCGACGAGATGCGCGGGGTGCAGCGGGCGCGGATGGAAAGAGACGGGGATAGTTAGATGGTCGTGGTAATGCAGGAAGGGGCGACCGAGAAGCAGATTCAGGCCGTCATCGATCTCATGGTGGAGCGCGGCTTCAATGTGCATCGATCCACGGGCGCGCTGCACACCGTGCTCGGCGGAGTGGGCGTGCGGACCGAAGAGATCGATACCGCAATCTTCGAGGTCTTGGAGGGCGTCAAGGAAGCGCGCAGAATCGCATCGCCGTATAAGCTCGCCAGCCGCGGTTTTCGGCCGGGCGGATCGGTGGTGAAAGTGGGCGCCCTCGAAATCGGCGGCGGGCAAGTGGTGGTGATGGCCGGCCCGTGCAGCGTGGAAAGCCCCGCGCAGATCGAGTGTGCCGCCGAACTGGTGGCGCGCGCCGGAGCGAAAATCATCCGCGGCGGCGCGTTCCAACCGCGCAGTTCGCCCTATAGTTTTCAGGGTTTGGGCGAAGACGGTTTGCGCCTGCTGCGCCAGGCCGCCGACCGCCATGGACTGCTGGTGGTTAGCGAAGTAATGGACCACACGCAGATCCCCATGGTTTCGGCCTATTCCGATATCCTGCAGATCGGCGCGCGCAATATGCAGAATTTCAACCTGCTGCGCGAAGCCGGCAAACAACCGAAGCCGGTGCTGCTCAAACGCGGCATTTCGGCCACCATCGAGGAACTGCTGCTCTCCGCCGAACATATCCTGGCGGGCGGCAATTACAACGTGATCCTGTGCGAGCGCGGCATCCGCACCTTCGAGACGTACACGCGCTACACGATGGATATTTCGGCGATTCCGGTGGTAAAGAAGCTTTCCCACCTGCCGATCGTGGCCGATCCGTCTCACGGCACCGGCCGGCGCGATAAAGTAGCGCCCATGGCCCGCGCCGCCATCGCCGCGGGCGCCGACGGTCTGCTGATCGAAGTGCATCCCGACCCCGTCCACGCCCTGAGCGATGGCGCGCAATCGCTGCCGCCGGAGCAGTTCGAAGAGCTGATGGCGCAATTGCGCATGATTGCGCCGGCCGTGGGGAGAAGTTTGTAGAGTGTGACCCGGGAAGGTTCTACTACGGGCCGATCCCATGCGTCTGTTTGTGCTACTGAAAAACGTCGGGAGGCCGATTTCGGGGTAATCCGCTATTCTATGAGCAATTGTGCTTCGGATCCAGGGACCGCTTCGCCCATGAACACCGTCGCCATCGTCGGTACCGGCCTGATCGGCGCCTCCTTCGGCCTGGCTCTGCGCCAGGCAGGCTTCTCCGGCGCGATCCTCGGCGTCAGCTCCCAGCGCGCCATCGCCGACGCGGTCGCCGCCGGCGCCATCGACCGCGGGCTGCCGCTTGAAGAAGCAGTGCCGCAGGCCGATCTGGTGTTTCTTTCGCAGGCCATCGGGCGCATTCTCGATACCATCCGCCATCTCGATCCGCTGCTGCGTCCGGGCGCTTTAGTCACCGATGCGGGCAGCACCAAAACCGAAATTGTCGATCTGGCGCGTCAGCACATCCGCCGCGCGCAGTTCCTGGGCGGGCATCCCATGGCTGGAAAAGAACAGCGCGGCGCGTCGGCCGGCGATGCCGGCTTGTTTCGCGGCCGCACCTGGGTGCTGACGCCGGATGAATTCAAGGAACTCGAAACGCCGGCCGCGTGCGCGCTCGCCGGCTGGCTGCGGCGGATCGGCGCGCGCCTCGTGGTGCTCAATTGCGTGAAGCACGATTCCTTGGTCGCCCTCACGTCTCATCTGGCGCAACTGGCCTCCACTGCCTTGGCCTCCGCGGTTGCCGAGTCGATTACGGAAAGCGGCGATCTGCGCGTTGCCGGTCCCGGCCTGGTCGATATGACACGCCTCGCGCTCAGCTCGTACGATCTGTGGCGCGATATCCTGGCCACCAATTCCGAGCAGATCGATGGCGCGCTCGAAGCCTACATTCAAAAGCTGGAGCACATCCGCGAAAACCTCCGCACCCGGCAGCTTCAGGAAGAGTTTGCGCGCGCGGCGGAACTGGCCTCGCGCTTGCGCAGGCCAATTTAGGATACACTAGCCGTAGCATGGTCGCCTCCCCGTTGGAGCGTGGCGGTTGACCGATAGCCCGGCGTCGCGAATCCGGACCCCCGGCGCGTGCGGAGCGCCCGTTCGCTACACCGATTTGCCCGAATAAGGATTTTCGAATGGAACAAAAGCTTAAGATCGCGGTGTTTATCGATTTCGATAACATCGAAATCGGCGTGAAATCCACGCTGCACCGCGAATTCGACGTCGCCGCCGTCCTGGACGCGCTCAAAGAGCGAGGCGAAATCGTCACCAAATTTGCCTATGCCAACTGGGGCCGGCAGGAATTTGCCACACGGGCGCTTTCCGAGCATGCCGTGCAGATGGTGCAGCGCGACCCCTCCCCGCGCGGCGATAAGAACGGCGCCGATATAAACTTGGCGCTCGATGCCCTGGAGATGGCTTTCACTCACGACCACATCAATGCCTTCGCGATTGTGAGCGGCGATAGCGATTTCATCGCGCTGGTCAACAAACTGAAACAGTACGATAAGCGCGTATTTGTGGTGGGAGGGCGCGCCTTCACCAGCACCATTCTGCAAAAGAATTGTCACGAATTTGTGTCGTATGAAAGCGTGATCGATGAAACCCGCGGGCGCGCTCCGCAGCAGCAACAGCAACCAAGCCCGGCGCAGGAGCGTCCGCGCGAAGGGCAGGAACGCCAGCCGCGGCCCTCCAAGCGCGTTCTGCTCGACCTGGCGCAAGCCATGCCGCTGGTGGAGCGCGCGCTCGGCGTGCTGGAGCGCCGCGAAGTGCGCCCGCAACTCGGCCTGCTCAAATCCACCATGCTGCAGCTCGATTCCACGTTCAACGAAAAAGCCTACGGCGCCAGTTCCTTTACGGATTTCGTCGAGAAGCTGCAAAAGGCCGATTTCGTGGAAGTGACGGGCGGCGAAGGCCGTTACATGATCCGCATGAAGGGCGCGGCGCCCGAAAAACCCGGTTCCAAGCCGGAAGAGGCGATCCCGCTGCTGCGCGACGTTCTCGAGACGCACCGCCTCGAATTGGACGAGGGGTCCGATGCCGAGTCGCTGGCCGAGTGGGTGAAACAGGAACATCCCAATTTCGACTGGAGCCAGTACGGTTTTCAGGAGTTCAGCGAGCTGCTGAATTACGCGCAGGATAAAGGGCTGGTGCGCATTCAGGCCGATGGCCTGAACCTCACGGTCTATCTGGGCGCCGAGTTCCACCCGCCCGCGCCGCCGCCGGAACCGGAACCGGAACCAATGCTGGAAGAGGAGATCGAAGAGCCGCAGCCCCTGGTGCCCGGCCAACCCACCGCTACCGGCGAAATTCCCATTCCCGAGCCGCCGCCGAAGCCCGCCCGGCGGCCGCGCGTGCGCAAACCGCCATCGGAAGGCGGCGTGAAAAAACGCTCCCTGCGCCCGCGCAAAAAACAGTCGGCGTAATCGCGGGCGCGCGCCTCCGTTCGGAAACACGCGCGCCGCGCCCCGGCATGCTTGGCGTCTGACTCCGGATTCCGCTATGGTGGGTTCCCAAGAGGTGAATTATGCGAGTACGCCGTTTGCCCTGGGCCGCGCTTTTCGTGGCAGCTTTAGCAACTGCGCAGACCGCGCCCAAAATTCCCAAATTACCCGACGTGCCGTATGTGCCGACCGACAACACCGTGGTGGACGCCATGCTGAAGCTGGCCGGCGTCACCAGCGCCGATACCGTCTATGATTTAGGCTGCGGCGACGGCCGCATTGTCGTGCGGGCCGCCAAGAACTACGGCGCGCATGGCGTCGGCGTGGACATCAACCCCGAGCGCATCCAGGAGGCGCGCGAAAACGCCAAACGCAACAGCGTGGAAAACTTGGTCCGCTTCGAAGAAGGCGACCTGTTCGATGCCAATATCCGCAACGCCACCGTCGTGACTCTCTATCTGCTCCCCGATGTGAACCTCAAGCTGCGGCCGAAACTCCTGCGGGACCTGAAACCCGGCGCCCGCATCGTCTCCCATAGCTTCGATATGGGCGACTGGAAGCCCGATAAGCAGGAAGAAGTCGACGGCGCCACCATCTATCTCTGGACCGTTCCGGCGCGGAAGTGACGAACCGTTACAGCCATAAGTTGATATGATGATCGGCGATGACTCGTCTCCCGCTGGTAATTTGTCTTTTGGGGGGAGCGGCCCAGGCCCACGATATCATCACCACGCCGATCACTTACTCGCGTGAAATTTACCGGATTTTTCAGGCGCGCTGCTTCACCTGTCACCGCCCCGGCGGTTCGGCGTTCTCGCTGATGACCTATTCGGAAGCGCGGCCTTGGGCGGAGGCCATCAAAGAAGAGGTTCTGGCGCGCACCATGCCTCCCTGGGGCGCCGTGAAAGGCTTTGGCGATTTCCGCAACGACCGCGCGCTCACGCCCGAGCAAATCGAAGTCATCGAGAGCTGGGCCGATGGCGGCGTGCCGGAGGGCGAACCCTCCGATCTGCCGAACAAACTCGATCCCACCGAAACCTGGCCATCGGAGGAACCGCGCGGCGGCATCGCCGCCGGAACCGATTTTAAGCTCACTCGCCCCCTGGTGCTCGACGGCCTGATGCCCGCCGGCGTGCCGGAGAAGGCGTCGTTTCAAGTCACCGCCGAACTGCCCGATGGCAGCGTGGAGCCGCTCATTTGGATCGAAAATTACAGTCCGAAGTACGCTCACTCCTTCCGCTTGCGCATGCCGCTCGATCTCCCGGCCGGAACCTTCATTCGCGGCATTCCAGCGGATGCCACGATTAGGCTCCTGCCCGCGGCGCCGGTCGGCGCCGCCAGCGTCCAGAGCGGCGGAAAGGCGGCCCACTCACCCTGACGAACAGCCCGAAAGAGGCATTTTGCGGGCCTTCGAAACACGGCCCCATCCCGTACGTATCGGTGTATAATGCCTGAGGCCGTCGGGCCGGATGGAAATCCTAATATCCCATCAAAAGGAGTGGAGCAGCATGGCAGGTGTTTCTTTGGCAGACGCACGCAGAGTGATCGCGGCAGCGGAAAAAAAAGCAGCGGAAATCAAACAGCCCATGAACATTGCGGTAGCCGATGAAGGCGGTAATCTCGTCTCGCACGTCCGCATGGATGGCGCTTGGCTGGGCAGCGTGGATATCTCGATCAAGAAGGCCTACACATCACGCGCATTCGACATTGCCACCAAGGATCTGGCCGCGCATTCGCAGTCGGGCGGGCAGTTCTTTGGTATCCACGCGTCCAACGACGGCAAGATCATGATCTTTGCCGGCGGCATTCCGTTGAAGCGGGACGGGAAAGTGGTGGGAGCCATCGGCGTCAGCGGCGGATCCGGAGAGCAGGATCACGCGGTGGCCGAAGCCGGCGCGGCGGCCTTCTAAGCATTGCGAACCAACACCGCAACTGGAGTTTTTATTAAGGCAGTCATGAAAAAGGAGAACGAAAATGGCAAGTAATCGAGGCGTTGTTTACCTGGGCCCCGGCAAAGTCGAGGTCCAATCGATCGACTATCCCAAGCTGCAAAGCCCCTCTGGCAAGAAGCTCGATCACGCCGTAATCCTGAAGATCGTTTCGACCAATATCTGCGGTTCCGACCAGCACATGGTCCGCGGCCGCACCACGGCGCCTCCGGGACTGGTGCTCGGACATGAAATCACCGGTGAAATCATCGAAAAGGGCAGCGATGTCGAATTCCTGAATGTGGGCGACTGGGTTACCGTCCCCTTCAACATCGCTTGCGGCCGCTGCCGCAATTGCCGCGCCGGACAAACCGGCATCTGCCTGAACGTGAATCCGGCCCGCCCCGGCGCGGCTTACGGCTATGTCGATATGGGCGGCTGGGTCGGCGGACAAGCCGAATACGTCATGGTTCCCTACGCCGATTTCAACCTGATCAAGTTCCCGGACAAGGAGAAAGCCGCCGCGAAGATTCGCGATCTCACCATGCTTTCCGACATCTTCCCGACCGGCTATCACGGCGCCGTCACAGCCGGCGTAACCACCGGTTCCACTGTCTATATCGCCGGCGCCGGTCCGGTAGGCCTGGCTTGCGCCGCTTCCTGCCACCTGCTCGGCGCCGCCGTCGTAATCGTCGGCGACATGATCGATGATCGCCTCGCGCAGGCGCGCAGCTTCGGTTGCGAAACCGTCGATTTGAAAAAGGACGCCTCCCTCGCCGATCAGATCGCCCAGATTGTGGGCGCGCCGGAAGTGGACGCCGTCGTCGATTGCGTCGGCTTCGAAGCCCGCGGGCACGGCAAGGAGGCCGGTGTCGAGCGTCCCGCCACCGTGCTGAATTCGTTGATGACCGTAGTCCGCGCCGGCGGCAACATCGGCATTCCGGGCCTTTACGTCACCGACGATCCGGGTGGCGTGGATACCGCCGCGAAAACCGGCAACCTCAGCATCCGCATCGGCCTCGGCTGGGCAAAGTCCTGCAACTTCGCCACCGGCCAGTGCCCCGTGCTCAAGTACAACCGCCAGTTGATGATGGCCATCCTGCATGATAAAGTACAGATCGCGAAGGCCGTCAACGCAACTGTCATCCCGCTCGATCAAGCGCCTCAGGGGTACAAGGATTTCGATAAAGGCGCCGCCAAGAAGTTCGTGCTCGATCCCCACGGGACAGTAGCGAAGGCAGGGAAGTAGCAGCCAGAAAGACGGAATTCAGGAGCCAGGAGCCGGAAGCCCAAGAAGTGATTCCGGCCCCTGACTTCTGTCTCCCGACTTTTGGGTACGAAAAAGCATTAAGCGTTTCGAGGAAGCTCATTATGTCAACTACGCGTCGCAGTTTTCTGGCCGCGGGGGCCGCGGCTCCGTTCGTCTGGGCCGCTAGTAAAACGGATTCCCGTTACCCCATCCTGGGGTCCGGTGAATACCAGTACGAATGCATTCACGACTGGGGCGAGTTGCCTTCCCATATCAAATACGGCAACACGCATAGCGTGGTCGAGGATTCGCAGGGGCACATCTATATCCACCACACCGTGCATGCCACCAGCCAGAGCCCGGACGCGGTGGTCGTCTTCGATTCCAAGGGCAAATTCGTGCGCTCCTGGGGCGCCATGTTCCGCGGCGGCGCTCACGGCATGCACTTCAGTAAAGAAGGCAAAAACGAGTACCTGTATTTCTGCGATGAGAAGCACGGCATCGTCACCAAGCGCACGCTGAAAGGCGAGGAAGTCTGGACGATGGGCTATCCGCAGGATTCACCGATCTATGCCAAGGGTATTGGCGTGAAGGGTCCTGGCGGACCGGCGGGCTTGAATTACCGGCCGACCAATTTCGCCATCGCGCCGAACCTGGATTTCTGGGTGGGCGATGGTTACGGCTCCTATTACATGTTCCACTATACGCAGGCGAGTTCCACCTCGTACCCCAAGCTGATTAACACTTTTGGCGGACGGCCTGTTCCGCCTCCGGGAGCGGAAGGCGGACGCGCTGGACGCGGCGAAGCCAAAGGCGGCCCGGGAGCGCAAGGCCGCGGCCGTGGTCCAGCCACGGGTCCCGTTCCAGCGCCGATTGAAACCATGAACAACCCCCACGGCGTCTGGTACGATTCGCGCGATCCCGCCAAACCAATGTTGCTGGTCGCCGACCGCGGCAACCGCCGCATTGTCCGCTACACCACCGATGACAAGCCCATCGATATCGTGGAAGGCACCCTCTCGCCCTGCCACTTCCATCAACAGAAGGACATGCTCGTCGTCCCCGATCTGCAATGCCGCGTCACCCTGTTCGATAAAGACAACAAGGTCATCGAGCATCTGGGCGATGGCAAGTACGCGGGCAAGCAGAACCAGCTTCGCGTGAGCGAAAACCGCGCCGATTTCGAGCCGGGCAAGTTCATCACCCCGCACGGCGCCTGGTTCGATCACGCCGGCAATATCTTCGTTACCGAGTGGGTCGAGATCGGCCGCGTCACCAAGCTCCGGAAGTTATCTTAGGCCCTACGAAAATGCTACCGGAACTCGCGGCGGAATTCTTCGGCACACTGATTCTGATCCTCTTCGGCAATGGCGTCGTGGCCATGGTGGTCTTATTTGGCCACGGCGTGCCCGGGGAGATCGTCAATGGCGGCTACACCAATATCACGCTGGCCTGGGGCTTGGCGGTGACCATGGGAGTGTACGTCGCCGGAAAAATTTCGGGAGCCCACATCAATCCGGCGGTCACCCTGTCGGTCGCTATCTTTCGCGGGTTCCCCTGGCGCAAAGTAGTCCCTTACTGCATCGTGCAAACCGCGGGCGCGTTCGTAGCGGCGGCGATCGTTTACTGGAATTACCGCCCGCAATTTCACCTGGTCGATCCCGGCCTCACGCACACCGCCGGAGTCTTCACCACCTTCCCGGCCTTTCCCATGCAACTCTCCGCCGGCTTGCTCGACCAGACCATCGGCACCGCGCTGCTCCTGTTCATGATTTTCGCCATTACCGATGAGCGCAATCAGCCCCCGCAAGCCAACCTGATGCCCGTCATGATCGGCGCGATTGTCGTGGTGATCGGCATGGGCTTCGGCGGCCTGCATGGCTTCGCCATCAACCCGGCCCGCGATTTCGGCCCGCGCCTCTTCACGGTAGCCGCCGGCTTCAAAAATAACGGCCTCACCGACGGAATCCCGGTCTTTTGGGTCCCCATCGTCGGCCCCTTCCTGGGCGGGATCATCGGCTCGGCGGCGTATGACGCCGGCGTCCGCCGCTTCCTGCCGGCCATGAAGAAGTCCACCGCGGCGTAAGACAGGCCGCGTAAGATAGATAGCATGGCTGTCGAAGTGCAGGCGCGGGTACCGCTCGAAGAGTATCTGCATACCTCGTATTCGCCGGACCGGGAATACCGGGACGGTGAAGTCGTGGAGCGAAACGTGGGCGATTGGACGCATTCCAGATTACAGTTTTTGCTCTCACACTACATTGCCGCTCGCGAGAAGCAATGGAACGTTTTGGCCGGCACAGAACTTCGAATCAAGGTTAGAGAGCACTGGTATCCGATACCGGATATCTGTATTTATAGCCACCCAGCCCCCCAGGAGCGCTTTCCGGAACGCCCTCCACTCTTGTGGATCGAGATTCTCTCCGAAGACGACCGCATGGTCGATGTCTGGACCAAAGCCGAGCAGTTAATTGCGTACGGTGTGCCCTACGTCTGGATCATCGAGCCGCACACGCTCAAAAGCCAGTTGTGGACGGCGTCCGGCGCCGCGGATGTAGAAGACAAAACTCTACGTCTGCCCGGAACCGAAATCGTCATCCCGCTGTTGGAAGTGACGGCGCAGTAGCCCGGCCCTGCGTCTTCTGCTTTCAGGTTGACGCCAACGCTCCGCGCCGGATCAACTCCAGCGGCCCTCGGTTGCCGTTTCTTCGTGCGGGCCGGAGATTTACGCGCCATTGACGCATTACCGCATCAACAGGAACATCAAATCGCATCAATGGTTGAAAGCTCGCCTTCGCGGACCGCTGCCGGTTTGGGCGTCTTTGGTCGCAACTACGCCCAAAGCCGCTACATCCCGTCAATAATCGCGTTCAGCGTGGCGCTGGGCCGCATCGCCGCGGCGCACAGCGCGTCGTCCGGCAAATAGTAGCCGCCAATGTCCACCGGCTTGCCCTGCGCCCCCAGCAACTCCGCGGCAATCTGGCGCTCGTTCTTCTCAAGCGCGGCCGCCACCGGGGCGAAGCGCTGCCGCAACTCCGCGTCTTCGTCCTGCGCCGCGAGCGCTTTGGCCCAGGCCAGCGCCAGATAGAACGTCGAACCCCGGTTATCGATCTCGTTCACCTTCCGGGAGGGGTGACGGGCATCTTCCAGGTACTGGCCGATGGCCGTGTCCAGGGTTTTCGCCAGCACCGCTGCTTTCGCGTTGCCGGTCTTCGCCGCGATGAACTCCAGCGAGGGCGCCAGCGCGCAATACTCGCCCAGCGAATCCCAGCGCAGATGGCCTTCTTTCAGGAACTGCTGCACGTGTTTGGGCGCCGACCCTCCGGCGCCGGTCTCGAACATCGCGCCCCCGCCCAGCAGGGGCACAATCGAGAGCATCCGCGCGCTCGTTCCCAACTCTAGAATCGGGAACAGGTCGGTCAGGTAGTCGCGGAGCACGTTTCCGGTTACCGAGATGGTGTCCTCGCCGCGGCGGATTCGCTCGATCGAGAACCGCATCGCCTCCGCCGGCGCCATGATCTTGATCTCCAGTCCCGCCACATCGTGTTCCGGCAAATACGCTCTCACCTTCTTTAGAATTTCCGCGTCGTGGCCGCGATTCGGGTCGAGCCAGAACACGGCCGGCGTGCCGGTTGCCCGCGCGCGCTCCACGCCCAGCTTTACCCAATCGCGAATGGCGTCGTCCTTGGTTTGGCACGCGCGGAAGACATCGCCGCGCTCCACGCCCTGTTCCAGCAGAACCTTGCCGCCCGCGTCCACGATCCGAATTGCCCCATCGCCCGGCGCCATGAATGTCTTGTCGTGCGACCCGTACTCCTCGGCCTTCTTGGCCATCAGTCCCACGTTGGACACACTGCCCATGGTCGCCGGATCGAACTGCCCGTGCTGCTTGCAGTCCTCGATCATGGCTTGGTAGATGGTGGCGTAGCTGCGGTCCGGAATCATTGCGATCGTATCCCGCAACTGGTCGTCTTTGTCCCACATCTTGCCGCCATCGCGGATCACCACCGGCATGGACGCGTCGATGATCACATCGTTGGGGACATGGAGGTTGGTCTTGCCCGTGCGCGAATCGACCATCGCCAGGCCGGGGCCTTTGTCATAACAGGCGCGGATATCCGCCTCAATCTCCGCCTTCTTGGCGGCCGGAAGCCGGTCGAGTTTGCCCAGGATGTCGGCCAGCCCGTTGTTCACGTTGCCGCCAATCTCCGCTATGGCGGCGGCGTGCTTCTCCAGCGCATCCCCAAAATAAACCGATACGCAATGCCCGAACAGGATCGGGTCGGAGATCTTCATCATCGTGCATTTCAGGTGCAGCGATAGCAGCGCGTTGTCCGCTTTGGCCGCGGCCATCTGCTCCGCATAGAATTTCCGCAGCGCCCTTACGTTCATTACCGCGCTGTCGATCACCTCGCCTTCAAGAAGCGCCATTCTCTGCTTCAACACTTTCACCCCGCCCCGCGCGTCCACAAATTCGATCCGCGCCTCGGTTGGGGAGCCGATCGTGGTGGATTTCTCGGTGCCATAGAAATCCTTGCCGCTCATGTGGGCGACGCGCGTCACCGAACCGGATTTCGGCCACTCTTTCATCATTTTGTGCGGATGCTTCCGGGCAAACGCTTTTACCGATGCCGGCGCGCGGCGGTCGGAATTGCCCTCGCGCAATACGGGGTTTACCGCCGAGCCCAGCACCACGCCGAAGCGGGCCTCGAGCGCGCGCGCTTCCTCCGTCGCGGCATCCTCGGGGTAGGCCGGTATGTTGTAGCCCTTTTCCCGGAGTTCCGCAATCGCGTCCCGTAATTGCGGAATCGAGGCGCTGATATTCGGAAGCTTGATGATGTTGGCCTCCGGCGTCTGGGCCAACTCCCCCAGGCGCGTCAACTCGTCGGGAATCCTCTGATCGGCCCGCAGGCATTCGGGGAAGTTCGCGATGATCCGGCCCGCGAGCGAGATATCGGCCGTTTCGACCTCCACTCCCGTGCCCTTGAAATAAGCTCGTATGATGGGCAGCAATGCGTGCGAAGCAAGCGCCGGCGCCTCATCGATCTTGGTCCACGTGATCTTGTTGGATGACATCTCTTCTCTAATAGGAAAGGTATTGAAGCAGCCGCGAATGCGCGGCCTTCCAGCATAACTCATCGGCGCGATCCTTGCCGGGCCGGCGGGTCTCTAGAAGGATCTCCGCTCTGCCGATCTTCTGATATCGTGTATATTCCGTATGCCCGCAAGAACTCCGATCACGGTCGCCCACGGCGACGGAATCGGCCCCGAAATCATGTCTGCCTGCCTGCGGATCATGGATGCGGCGGGCGCGGCTCTCGAAATGGAAACCATCGAGATCGGTGAGAAGGTTTACCTGCGCGGGAACGCTTCCGGAATCGAGCCGCAATCGTGGGAATCGCTGCTGCGCACCCGGGTGTTTTACAAAGCGCCCATTACTACGCCGCCGGGCGGCGGCTACAAAAATCTCAACGTCGCCACGCGCAAGATACTCGGCCAATACGCCAATGTGCGGCCGTGCGTCTCCTATCATCCGTTCGTCGACACCAAGCATCCCACCATGGACCTGGTGGTGGTGCGCGAAAGCGAAGAGGACCTCTACGCCGGCGTGGAGTACCAGCTCAGCCCGGAGATGACCTCCGCCATCAAGCTCATCTCCCGGCCGGGCACGGAAAAAATCGTGCGCTACGCCTTCGAATACGCGCGCCGCCACAACCGCCGGAAGGTCACCTGCTTCACCAAGGACAATATCCTCAAGATGACCGATGGTCTCTTCCACCGGGTCTACAACGAGATCGCCGCCGAATATCCGGATATTCAAAAAGAGCACTGGATTGTGGATGCCGGCGCGGCCAAGATGGCCGATACGCCCGAAGCCTTCGACGTCGTCGTGATGCCGAACCAGTATGGCGATCTGCTTTCCGGCCTGGCGGCGCAGATTGCCGGTTCAATAGGCCTTGCCGCATCGGCCAACATCGGCGACCACTGCTCCACCTTCGAAGCCATTCACGGCGCTTCCCCCCGGCGCGCCGGACGGAACCTGGCGAATCCTTCCGGCCTGTTGCTGGGTGGCGTGCTCCTGTTGGTGCACATCAACCAGCCGGACGTGGCCGAACGCGTCCACAATGCGTGGCTGCGCACCATCGAAGATGGCATCCACACCTACGACATCTTTGCGGAAGGCGTTAGCCGGGAAAAAGTAGGCACAAAGGAATTCGCCTGCGCGGTAATTGCCCGGCTCGGCCAGAAGCCGAATATTCTGAAGCCGGTGAGTTATGCCAAAACGGCCTCTTCCGCCGCCGGCCCCGCTACTCTCACCCCGCCCGCGGCCGGCAAAACGGAACCCGGCAAAATCGAGCTGCGCGGCATCGATGTCATCGTGCACTGGCCTTCACGCAACCCCAAGCAATTGCATGCGGCCGTCAGCCGGCTCGCGGGCAACGGCATCGAACTCGAGATGATCGATAACCGCGGCGTGATCGTATGGCCGGAGGGCCCGGCGGCCGCCGAAACCTTCTGTACCGATAGCTTCCGCTGCCGCTTCTTCGCGGAGGGCAGCGCCGATGCAGGCAAGCTGATCGATCTGGTGCGGCGCATCAGCGACGCGGGCGTGGACGTGGTGATGACCTCCACGCTGCGCGCCTACGCGGGCCGCGAGGGCTTTTCGCTCGCGCAGGGCCAGTAAGAGCCGAGCCAATAGGATATGACCACGCCAAAAACACCCGCGGGGGTGTCGCCACTAGTTATTGTCGTCATGGGCAGCAAATCGGACTGGGAGGTCATGCGCCAGGCCGATGAAACCCTGGCTCAGTTCGATGTTCCGCATGAATGCCGTGTCCTTTCCGCCCACCGCACTCCCGCCGAAACCGCGCAATATATTGGAGAGGCCGAGTCGCGCGGCGTGGAAGTGGTGATCGCGGCGGCGGGCGGCGCCGCTCATCTGGCCGGCGTTTGCGCCGCCCATACCGTGCTTCCCGTGCTCGGCGTTCCCCTGGAGAGCGCCTCGCTCCGGGGCCTCGATTCCCTGCTTTCGACCGTCCAGATGCCCGCGGGGACACCCGTAGGGACGCTCGCGATCGGCTCCGCCGGAGCCCGCAATGCCGCTCTGCTGGCGGTGGCGATTCTGGCCAACAACCGCCCCGAGTTGCGCGAGAAGCTCCGCCGCTTTCGCGCCTCTCAAAAAGAGCGCGTGCTCCGCGAAACCCTGCCATAGTTTTTCTGAGCCGCGATCCTGAGGGAGCGTTCCGGCTTGAATTATCCCCCACCTCTGAATCGCTCCAAAACCTCGCTGATTGCCCTTCGGACCTTCTCCATCTCCCCTTCGTCCCCATACTTTCCCCGCGGCCAAAAGAATCCCCGCAGGCCGTCTTTCTTCCGGCGTGGCACCACGTGCACATGCAGGTGCGGCACGCTCTGGCTTACGCGGTTATTGATCGCCACGAAAGATCCATCGGCGCCCAGCGCCTCCTCCACGGCGCGGGATAAAAGCTGTGCCGCCTGAAAGAAGGCGCCCACTTCCGCCGGCGGCAGATCGGCCAGTGTTTCCCGGTGCGCTTTGGGGATCAGCAGGCAGTGGCCGGGAAACACCGGGCGATGATCGAGGAACGCGATTGCCTGTTCGTTCTTCATCACCAGGCCGGCCGGGTGTGTTCCGTCCACGATTTGACAAAAAAGACAGTCAGGGGGCATCGCATCTATAATGATGGCCGCGGGCGCCTGTAATGAAGTCGCCGGATAAAGCCGCCAGCGGCCTGCATGCTATCATGAGTTAGGAAATCCACTGGAGGAAATCCCATGGGCCCGCTAGGTTGGCAGGAAACGTTGGCTATTTTCATCCTGGCGCTCATTCTCTTCGGCCCCAAGAAATTGCCGGAACTGGGAAAGACGCTGGGAAAGGCCATCACGGAATTCCGCCGCGCCTCGAGCGAATTGCGGTCGTCGTTCGACCGCGAAATGAGAAATCTGGAGCAGGAAACGGCGCCGATTAAGGACGCCGCGAGCGAGTATTCGTACCAGTCGTACAGCTATTCTTCGGGGCCGCAATACGATCATTCGGCCGGCGCCGAAGGGTCTGAATTCTCTGAATTCACTGCTTCTCATCCCCAACTGGAAAGCGCTTCCGCAACTGAGGGCGCTGAATCGGTAACGTCGTCGCTTCCGCCGGAAGGCACAGTGGCGGTTGGACACATCGCGGACGAGCATACGCTCGCGAACGGCAAAAGCGGCGAACCCACCGCGGCGCCGGAACCCCATGCTGCTTCCGGGGCGGCGGCTCCCACAGTGACGACGGAACACAAAGCGTAACGAATGGATTTACAGAACGACCCGGCGGGAAGCCCGGCTTCCCGCCCGAGTTTTGCCTTCTCCGAAGGCGTTGCCGATGCCGTGTCCGGCGGCGGAAGCATCCTGCCCGCTCCAACCGGGGTAAGCGCACGCCGTCCGCCCGGCTTGCCTCCTCCTCCTCCCCCTCCGGGTGGCGACGATGACGAGGAAGAGGGCATGCTCCGCATGTCCTTCCTCGAGCACCTCGAAGAACTGCGCTCCCGTCTGATCAAGATGCTGATCGGGATCGGCGTGGCCTTCGTGCTCAGCCTGAGCTTTGCCTCGCCCCTCTGGGAAATCATTTCCGCTCCCGCCGTCGCCGCCCTGAAAACTCTGGGCGTCAACCCGCCGGAACTTTCGCAAATCACCCCCATGGAGGCCTTCAATACCATTTGGGTGAAGCTTCCACTGCTGTGCGCGGCCTTCATCGCTTCCCCCTGGGTGCTGTATCAGGTCTGGGCGTTTATCTCTCCCGGGCTCTACCGCAGAGAGCGCCGCTGGGCTTTGCCGTTCATTTTCTGTTCGGCGGCTCTCTTCATTTTGGGCGGCCTGTTCGCCTACTTCGTCGCTTTCCGCTACGGTCTTACCTTCCTGCTGGGTATCGGTTTGGGAAGCCATGTGCGTCCAATGGTTTCCATTTCCACTTACAGTGACATGTTTATCAATGTCATACTCGGGGTGGGATTAGTTTTTGAACTACCAGTACTCATATTCTTTCTCACTCTCCTGAGAATCGTAAACCCACACTTCCTGCTGACGCACAGCCGCTACGCGATCCTCGCCATATTTATTCTGGCCGCCGTGATTACGCCCACACCGGACGCGTTCAATATGATGCTATTCGCGACCCCCATGTGCCTCTTGTTCTTTGTGGGTATCTTCGCGAGTTACCTGTTAGTGTTAAATCGCGAAGGGCGTAGGTTCCCGTGGAGCAAGGTGTTTATCCCAATCGGTATAGTACTGATTGTGGTCGCTGTTGGCCTATTCCTGACCATTACCAAATTCGGGTTCCACTTAGTACCACACTGGCCCTTTTTAAGTCGATAGGTCCTTTCGTTCCATAGTAATTCGCCTGAGGTCCGATGTAACATCGGTTAGTTGCTCCGATAAGATTAGCGGGCCAAAGTGACTTGCGATGGACCTATACAAAGCGATTCGGGAGTTATATTCCGAAAAAGAAAAACTCGAACGGGTGATCGCCTCGCTCGAGGAACTGCAGCGAACTGCCGGCGGCGCAGGGCCACGGCTGGATGGCGTCAGGCGGCGCGGGCGGAAATCGATGAATGCCAAAGAGCGTCAGGAGGTCTCCGAGCGGATGAAGAAATATTGGGCCAGCCGCCGCAACCAGCCGGCCGAATGACGTTCGCCTCCCGGCCGTTGGGCATAGTGGCCCGGCAGTCTGGTATAGTAAAAAAATACCAACCGAGTGGGCGGCTAGCTCAGTTGGGAGAGCACGGCGTTCGCAACGCCGGGGTCGTGGGTTCGAATCCCATGCCGTCCACCAATTTCCCTCCTTCAAGCTCCATGACGCCCCATCCCGCTGAAAGTTTGCTCCGGCCGGACAAGACCGTACGCCACCGCTGTTTTCGTTAACTCCGCCGGCCCCGCAACCCCCAATTTCCGGGCGATCTGGACGCGGTGGAACCGCACCGTTCGCGCCGTTATGCTCAGTTGCCTCGCGATTTCCTCGTCGCTTTGTCCGCTGGCAATCAGTTTCAGAACCTCTCTTTGGCGCTCCGTCAGTTCCGGCACCTGCCCGGATTCGAACGCTTTCCGGAGTTCCGGGTCCTGAATCTGTTTTGTCGTCTCCGGCCCGACATAAGTCCTGCCGGCGATCGCTTCCCGTAACGCCTGGAGCAGATCTTTCCCGGACGAGCGTTTCAATAAATAGCCGGACGCTCCCAAACGGAACGCTTCCCGCAAATAGCCGAGGTTGGAATGGATCGTCAGAAAAACGATCTTTACCCCCGGCTGCCGCTTTTTGATCCGCCGTGCGGCCTCCAGGCCGTCGACCAGGGGAAGCGAAATATTGATCACAATCGCATCGGGCTGGAGGCGCAGGGCTTCTCTGACGAGCGCTTCTCCGTCGTTCGCGGTGCCGGCTACTTCAAATTCCGGCTCTAGGATGCGGCGGAGGCCCTCCACGACCAGTGTATGGTCGTCGCCAATCAGCACACGGCTGGGGCGCACTTATCGGCTCCTTCCCAAGCTCTATTGTGCTACCACAGTTTCTGAAATCGCGGAAGCGAATACAAAGCAAATACGAAGCGGTACTCACATACTTAGGTTTCACCCGCCCCGCGACCGGAAGACAAGCCCCTGGCCAATGGCATACAAAGTCCATTCGGAAATCCTATTCGTGCCCAATTTGCGGGCCAGAGCGGATTTGTGAAATTCCACGCCTTTGAGAGAAATATTTAAAATGGTCGCGACCTCTTTATTGGACCGGCCCTCGGCAACCAACTGCAGCACCTCCCGCTGGCGTGGCGTGAGTGGCGGCTTTTCCGGTCCGGCATGCCTGGCCTCCCGCAATACTTCGGCAAGGCTCAAACCGGCATCCGGCGAAAGATAGTGTTTCCCCTGAAACGCCGCCCGCACCGCTCCCAGCAGCTCTTCCGGTTTCGATCGTTTCAGAACAAATCCGGCTGCGCCGGCGCGGAATGCCTCGATCGCGTATTCCCGGCCGGCATGCGCCGTCAGGAAGATCAGCTTCGTGTGCGGGCACAGCTTGCGAAGCTGGCGGGCCGCGTCAATGCCGTTGAGCAAAGGCATGGTAATTTCCAGCAGCGCTACATCCGGTCGCAACCGTTGCGCGGCCAGCAACAGACTCCTCCCATCGCCGGCCTCGCCAACTACTTCGAATTCGGGCTCGAGAATCCGCTGAAGACCCTCCCGCACCATTTGGTGCTCGTCCGCAAGCAGCAATCGTGGACGCTTCATAATCTAGCGCTCGATGGAATGGGTGTCGTAAGCCGCGTTCCCGTTACCCAACTGTAAAAATAATCCTACTATGCGACCGGCTAATCCACTTAGGCTTTAGTAGCGCTGGAATGTTTGGTCACTCTTCCCACGGCCTGCTGTGGCGCAAGATACTCGCGCAACGCGGGCTTGGCGGAGCCATCCCGGTACGTGCCGGTGCCACATCGGCAACCGGCTGTTTGAAATCGGGATTTGCGATTATACATTCTTACTCGTACGTACAATAAGTCTTCTGGTGAATCTCACCACGTCCCATCGATATCTGGTCACTGGCGTTGCTTGTATCTGCGCATATATTTCCAGTGAGAAGCAGTCTTTTTCCGGCTATGTGGGAGTACGTTTCCCTTAAGATATTTTGTGCGCGCATTCCTCGTTTTCCACTCACTGTTCCATTCCGCAAAGCCGGCCAGTCAGCGGGCGTGACATGTTCAAGCGATGAGGCAGGACTGACTGCGGCCGCTCATTGATCGGTCAAGTGACCTGGCCGTATGACTTTGTACATTGTCGAACACAATCCTGCGAGTGCGGGAAAAAACCACGCGGATAAAACGTAATATAAGATCTGAAAATAATTAAATATCCGAAAACTAGGGTTTGTGACAGTTCCCACGCCGGGGACAAATCCCGAAAATGAAATTGACCTGACAATTTGAATTCTCGAGGAGAATATCCGGGCGATAAGAGCCGTAAGGCGAACTTAATCCGGAACGGTGGCCTAATATTAGTGAATGATCGCGAAAACGAAATCCGCGGGCGGTAAGATCCCGGAAGCGAATGAGAACGGGTTTCCGATGCGCGGGACAGCCAGAAAACAAAAGGGTATCTCTAAATGGGCACGATCCTAATTGTTGACGATGACCCGGCAGTTTACGAGTTTGTCGCGGCCGCCGTGCGCGCGATGGGCCTTGAAGCGGTCTGCGCCGCCAATGGCTGGGAGGGGCTGGCGAAATTTCAGGCATCTCCCGGACGGTTCGACTTAGTTCTTACGGATGTGATCATGCCATTCATGGACGGCAACGAAATGATCCGGCGCATCCGCCGGCTGCGCCCGGATATCCGGATTATCTGTATGACGGGCACCCCCGGATGTGTTACCGAGGCCGTTTCCGTTCTTTACAAGCCGTTCCAATATTCCTCCCTTGCAGCCAGTATTCGAGGATGCTATGCCGCTTGAACCAATTCCGATTCGCGATTTTGTAAGAAAGGCGCAGCCTCACCCGCCGGTTGGACAATTGACGCCGCGCGAGCGGCAAGTACTGGCGCTGATCGGCAACGGATACAGTACCAAGGAGTTGGCTCACGAACTCGGCATTACCTTCAAAACCGCCGCGTGCCACCGTTCCCGCATCCTGCTGAAGCTGAATGCGCGCAATACGGCCGATCTCACGCGCGCGGCGATCCGCTTGCGCCTGATCGAGCCGTAGCGTTACCGCACGACCACTTTTCCGGCGGCCTGATTGTCGTACGCATCCTCTACGCGCACCGCGATGGTATGCTCGCCGGGAGCGGCATCCAGTGTGAGCGCGTAATCGAGATCGGGTGAATCGGAGATACCGCTGACCGGGGCCGCTACAGTCCACTCGCCGCCATCGATCGAATACTCGGCTTTGGCGATGTCGTTCAAAGCGTCGGCGGCGTGCCAGCGGACTTCGAGCTTTGCGCCATTGCGGGCGGCCGTGAGGCCGGAGATCGCGGGCGGCGTGTTGTCGATCAGGAACGGCTCGCTTTCCAGGCTCGCCGCGAGCGCCTGGCCGGGCGGGTTTGCAGGGGCGTCGCTAGCGGTCACGCGGATGCGGTATTGGCCATCGGGAAACGCAGTCGAGTCCCAGGAGAAATACTTTTCAATCACCTTCTCTTTGAGCGGCTTCCACTGGGTTTCGTTTTCGCCCCGAATTGCAACGCTGTAAATCAGGGAATCGCCATTGGGATCGGAAGCGAGCCAGCGGGCGCCGATCCAGCCCTTGGCATAAGGCATGGCGGGTGTCGTGGTGGAAGGCGCTTCGGCGGAACCTGTCTCGCCCCGTGACGAGCGGCTCCGGGACGCGAGTGTCAGCGCAGGCAAATTCAGAGAGGAAGGCGTGGAAGACGCCGCGGCGGGAGCGGGGAACCGATAATTGGGCGCGGTGATTTCGATTCTTTCGACGCGCGGCTCCAGGTTTTTGGGCAGATATGCGGTTTCGACCGAAGAAAGTTCCGGCGATACGCCGCTCCCCGCGGTCAGCGTGGCCCTCCATTGCAGGAAGCGGGCGGGTGGCGAGGCGACGGGCGCGCCTTTGGGGTCGGAAACGGGCGCGGACCACGGGCTCCAATTTTTTTGCGGCTGATCCAGGTTGCCGCTGCGCGTCTGAAGGGAAATCTGCCCGCCCTGCAGCTTGCCTGCAAACCGGATTCGGCCCCAGCGGGTAAACAGGCCGGCATCGAAAACTTCGCTTTCGATGCTGCCCCGCGGTTCCGGAGTGGAATCGATTTCGTAGACTTTGCCCACGTTGCCCGCGGCCGCGTACAACCGGCCATCGGCGCCGGCCTCGAAGGCGGTGATCTGGGTGGCTGGCACGGTGAGCAGCGCGGTGAAGAGCGCCGGCGAATCGATGCGATACACGTTGCCGCGATTGCCGGAGCCGAGCAGCGGGCGGCCATTGCGGTCGAAGGCGATGGCATAAACTACGTCCTGCGAATTCGCCCACACGCGCTCGGGCTCGCCATCCGGCCCGATGCGGTACACCTCGGTTCCGGCGGCCAATGCCGAAAAAGCGGAACTCACCTGCCGGGGAGGCTCGGCCTGCCTGGACGCCGCCGAAACGGTTCCACTCCCGCCGATATTTAACGTAACCGAGGTGGGCGCGGGAGCGGGCGCGGCCGGCGGCGGAAGCTCGCCCATCTGCCGCGAACCGACTGCCGCGGCATAGATGGAGCCATCCGGCGCTACCGCCACAGCGCTCACTTCCGGCTTCGCCATCTGGTAGAGCACAAAACCTTCGCCGGCCGGGGAGACGCGCAGCACCAGGCCGCCGGGCGCGGTACCCGCGATCACGTTGCCGGCCGCGTCGAGCGCCATCGACCGGACATGCGTCTCTTCGCAGCGGAAAAAAACCTTGCCGCTGCCATCGGCGGCGACTTTGTGGATCTCGCCGGGATCGCCGGTGGCTACCAAAAGGTTGCCTTGACGGTCGAAGGCCATGGCCCAGATGTATTTCGCTTTGGGATCGTAAAACACCTCGGATTTTCCGTTGGCATTTACGCGATACACTTTGCCGTCGGGCGAGGTAGCCGCGAAAACGCGGTCCTTCGAGTCGACGGCCACGGCGTGAATTTCGAGCGCGTCGAACTCGGCCAACGCTTTGCCCTTACCATCGGGGCCAATGCGATAGAGCTTCGCGCCGGTGCCGCCGCCCGCGTACAGGTTGCCTTTGGAATCGCGCGCCAGGGACCAGAGATACATGGCGGACGAGTCGTAGAATTCCTTGGATTGCGGCGCGAGCGTGAGCAGGCCGTCGCTGCGCAGCGAGAGGTTCTTGGCGACGCCGCGTTCAAAGCCGGCGTAATCGTCCTGTATCCAGGTGCGGGTTTCGCCCGCGAAGGCAAGGGCCGAAGCCGCGCAAAACAATAACGCGGCGCGTTTGTAAGTCAGAATTTGGCGCATTTCGTCGCTCAGGGTTGGGAGGCTGGCTGGCGCGTTGCGCCGGGCCGAAGCCCGGCGGCAGGCCGGAAGGCCTGACCCCACAATTATTAATCCACGTGGATCCGCAGCGAGTAGCTGCCGCTCACCACGTAATCGAACGGCAGCGCCATCTGTTCGGTGGCGGTTTCCGGTGAAGTGACCACGCTGCGATTCGCGGCCCGTCCGGACTCAATTACGTTGAGCACGGAGGAAGGCAGGCTGGGCAGCGTTTTATCATCCAGGTACGCGGTGGGGCTCGCTTCCACCAGGGAAACGTAGAGCTTGTTATTGCTGCGCTCCTGGTTGATGAGCGACACCGTTTCCGGGAGATTCAGAAAATGGTTGGCGGCGCCGGCGATATTCTGCATGCGGTTGACGGTATCGGCGTCGCTGAGCAGAATGCGATGATCGCCGCGCATGATCCCATCGGGGATTTTGATTTTGAATTCGCGCTGGATCACATCGCCACGGTAAGGCCGCAAGAACACCTTTACCGGGACTTCATCGCCGGGGCGGACGTCGGGACTGCCGACCCAGGCGTTTTCGATAACGGCCACACGCCGTTCCGGCAGCAGATCGACGGTTACGCTCACCTTCCGCACATCCGGCGTGTTGACGTTATTCAAGTAAAGACGGTTGAACTTATCGCCCCACCAAGTGGCCAGCATCATGGGCGCGGGGACGGGCAATTCGCCGGAAGCCTGCATGGTGGAAAGCGTCAGGCCCGCGCCGCCCTTCATTTCCACTCTGCCGGCCAGGCGGTAGGTGGCCTCGTCGCGAAACTCGTTGAGATCGGAAAGCGTGTTGGCGAGCGTCATCATCATCAGAGTGGGGGTCCACTTTTGATGGACGAACACGTTGAAGTGGAACTCCTTTTCGCGCGCGACGGTTTCATCTTCCTTGAGCGCGCGCACACGGACGCTGACCGGAATCATTTTCGATTCGGCGCCGAGAATGCCCATGATGCCGCTGTGGCGGTCCTGATGAAGCGCGCCCACGATCTCGGTGGCGTTCGCCATTTTGTTGGGCTGATACTGGGAAGCCAGCGTCATGAGCACTTCGCCTTTGCTCATGGGCATATCGATCGGGCCGAGATTGAAAAACGGGTGGCCGAAGGCGAGCACGCGGCGGCCATCGTTATAAGTAACCGTTCCCAGGCCGGTGATGCTCATATCGCCATCTACCAGCACACCGGCAACGGACTCGCCTGGATTGAGCGAGTGTTCCCAACCGGGCGCGGGTTTATTGGTGCGCAGCGCGCTGCCGGCGCCGCCGGTTTCCACAGCCGCAATGCCCATCCGCTGGAGCAGAGGCGTGAATTCGGCGACGGTGGATTGATTGAAGCCGGAAAAGGACAACGGAGTTGCGATGGGGACCATCATCGAGTTTTCCGGCAGAGGCCCCGCAGAGCTGCCTGCGCCGACGAGCTGGCCGAGAAGCGAGCCCGGCTGGGCCTCGGCTACTTTCGCCGCTTTCAACTTATCAGGCGTTTTGGCGTCGAGCGGGCGGGAGTTGTCCAGATCGTTGATGTCCAGCATTTGCTCGATCGGGGTGATGCCGCAAATCGCATCCGGTGAAAACACGCTGAGACGCAGCGCGATGGCGCCGATCAGCTTGCCATCGATGTAAACGGGGCTGCCGCTCATGCCGCCCGCCACGTTAGTGCGGATGGCTTTGCCGCCCATTTTTCCGACGATCACGTCCTGGTTTGGCCCCCACTGATTTTTCCAGCGGCCGATGATTTCGATAGGCACCGGCTCGGGCTCGGTGCCTTGAAAAACGGTCCAGGCGATGGCTTTCATGCCCGGTTTCACATCTTTCAGCGGGAGGATCTCCACTTTGCCGGCTTTGGGACGGACGTTTACGGAAGGCCGCGGCGCCTCCGCCGCGACAACGGCCCAAGCGCCCGCCGCGGCTACAGCGAAGACCGCGGCAACTCTAACATTCATGGGATGACTGCTCCAGTTCGCTTTCATTGTACACCGCTGCCTATTGGCGGCTTAGCGGTTGTGATTGATCGCTTTCCTTGGTCGCGGCCCGGAAAGAGACTTGATACGCTGGTAGCCCGGGAGAATGGAATGGCCGGCGAATTGAAGATCCGGGTGAACGAGCGCGTGTGGAACGTGGCCGCCTCGCCCGATACTCCGCTGCTGTATGTGCTTTCGAACGAATTAATGTTGCGCGGGCCGCGGTTCGGCTGCGGGCTGGCGCAATGCGGATCCTGTTCGGTGTTGGTGAACGGAGTGGAAACGCGCTCGTGCGTCACGCCGGTGTCCGCGGTGGCGGGCAAATCGGTGACCACGCTCGAAGGGCTGCCCGCCTGGTACGCCTCGCAGCGGAGGCTTTCGAAGGCGCCCGAATTGCACCCCGTCCAGCAGGCAATGATCGACGAGCAGGCAGTGCAGTGCGGGTATTGCTTCAACGGCATGATCGTCAAGGCCTCTGAGTTGCTCTCCAAAAACCCGCATCCCACCGATGCGCAGATTCGCACGGCCATGAACGGCCACTTGTGCCGCTGCGGCGCTTATCCGCGGATTGTGAAGGCGATCCAGCGAGCGGCGCAAAATATGCTGGCGGAGGCGGCGCGATGACTACGTTGCGGCGCGATTTTTTGAAGGCGGGCGGGGCGCTGGTTGTCGGCTTCCCTTTGCGCGGGCTGTTGTATGGGCAGGAACGCGGCTCTGTAGCCGGGCCGCCCGATCCGAAACAGGTGGACACCTGGCTGGCGATTCACGCCGATAACACGGCTACGGTGTACATCGGGTTCGCGGAACTGGGCCAGGGCGCTTCCACGGCTTTGCTGCAGGTGGCGGCCGAAGAACTGGACATGGACATGAGCCAGATCAAGACGGTGCGCCTCGACACGAATGTGACTCCGAACCAAGGCGGAACGTATTCGAGCGCGGCGATCGCGCGGGGCGGGCCGCAGGTGCGGACGGCGGCGGCGGAGGCGCGCGCGGCGCTCGTTCGGATGGCGAGCCAGAAACTGAATGCGCCCGCGGAACAGTTGCGGGTGGCGCGGGGAGTGGTATCGGTTGCGGGAGATCCGAACCGGTCGGTGAAGTACGGCGATTTGCTGGGCGACCGGCCGTTCCATCTGGCCTTCACAGGTAGCGCGCCGGTGAAACCTCCCAGCGAGTACAAAATCGTGGGGACCAGCATACCGCGCAACGAAGTTCCGGATAAGGTAAGCGGCAAATACACCTACATGCAGCACGTGCGCGTTGCCGGAATGCTGCATGGGCGCGTGGCGCGGCCGCGCGGGCAAGGCGCATATGGCGTGGGGGCCAAGGTGCTCGCGGTGGACGAGGCTTCGATTCGCGACATCCCGGGCGCGCGCGTGCTGCGGCGCGGCGATTTCCTGTGCGTTGTAGCGGAAAACGAATGGGACGCGGTGCGGGCGGCGCAACAGTTGAAAGTCACCTGGGACAACACGCCATCGCTTCCCGGAACCGATCGACTGTACCAGCAGATGCGCGCCTCGCAGACCAAAGACCGGGTTGTGGTGGAGCGGGGGGATGTGACCGCCGCGATCAAGCAGGCCGCGCACAGCGTGGCCCACACGTATCACTGTCCTTACCAGGCGCACGCGCCATTTGGGCCGAACTGCGCCATTGCCCAGGTGACTGCCGATTCGGCCCTGGTGATGTGCTCGACCCAGGACGTCTACGGCACCCGGAACACGCTGAGCCGCGTCCTGAATCTTCCGGTTTCCAAGATCCGCGTGCAGTACTACGAAGGCTCCGGCACCTACGGCCACAGTTGCTACGACGATGTGGCGCAATCGGCGGCGCTGGCGTCGCAACTGGCCGGGGCGCCGGTGCGCGTGCAGTTCATGCGCTGGGACGAGCTCGGCTGGGACAATTACGGGCCGGCCCATGTGGGCGAAGTGCGAGCGGCAATCGACGCCAACGGCAAGCTGATCGCCTACGCATACGACGGATGGCACCACAACTGGAGCGCGGTGGAAACGGCCGCGCAGCTTGCCGGCACGCCCGCCGCGGAATGGAACGCGGGCGCGGCGCAGCAGGTGAATCCGCTCAGTTGCGGCGGCATGTACGATATTGCCAATGTGCGGCTGGTGAATCACCAATTGCCGGGCAAAGAATACTTGAAAGGGGCGTGGCTGCGTTCGCCGCTCGATCTCTCATTCGCGTTCGCCTCCGAGCAGACGATCGACGAACTGGCCGGGCTGGCCGGCATCGAGCCTTATGAGTTCCGCCGCCGCAACATCAAAGACGCACGCTGGCTGGGCGTGTTGGATGCGGTGGCGAAGGCGGCGGACTTTACGTCGAAGCGCCGTAAAGGGCCGCGGGACCGCGCGCGGGTCGTGAGCGGGCGCGGCATCGGACTGGGCACGCATCTGACTTCCTACGGCGCGGCGGTAGCCGAGGTGGATGTCGAGAAGGAAACCGGCAGGGTGATCATCCGGCGGCTATTCGGCGCGATCGATTGCGGCCTGGCCGTGAACCCCGGTTTCATCGAGAACCAAATCAGCGGCCAACTGGCGCAGACCGCCAGCCGCATGCTGCACGAGGAAGTCACATTCAACACTACCAACGTGACGAGCCTGGACTGGAACAGCTATCCGATCCTGCGGTTCGAAGAATGCCCCGAGGTACATGCCACGGTGGTGCAGAGGCTCAACGAGCGCTCTACCGGCGCGGGCGAGGAAGTGATGGCGGCCGCGGCGGGCGCCATTGCCAATGCGTTTTTCGATGCCACCGGGGAGCGCATGCGGGAATTCCCCATGACGCCGAAGCGCGTGTTGGCGGCATTGGGAAGAGCCTGAGAGCGGGGCTTGGTTTCCGCGCGCGCGGTTTGGCTTATGACCGCACCCTGGCGATTGCGGCTTTGACCGGAGGGGCTGGATTTTCGCTATAAGTTCGCTTTCTCGCCCGCATCCGGGGCGGTTTGGTCTTCGGGGTGGAACGAAAAAGGCGCGCCGGTGGGCGGCTCACAGAAGTACTGAAGGAACGAAGCCAAATGTTTCTCGACTTTGGCATCGACTTCGGCGGCCTGGTCGCGCTTCGCGGCCTGGTATTCGATTTGGGCGCGGGCGGCGGCGTACTTGTTCAGTTCTTTGAGGGCGCGGTGGTAGGAGCGCTCGGTGGTATCGAGGCGGCGATAAAAGCGGGCGAGGCGTTTGGCTTCGGTGGAATCGGGGTCGAGGAAGGCCTCCTCGCTCCAGAGTTTTGGCTGGATTTTACGGAGTCGGCGGAGTTCCCACTCGGCGGTGACGAGAGTATCCAGTAGAGCGACTTCGACCGGACTGACCGGCTGAAACTGCTGCCGGTAGCTTTCGGCCAGGGCTTCGAGTTCGGCGGGATCTTCGCCGGGGATTACGAGGGATTTGGCGTCCATGCCCGATTTGAGAGCGTTGAATCGAGTGATCTGGAAACCGGCGGGCGATGGGCCAGTGCTTTTCTTTGCGTTGAGTCTATTGGCTGACAATTGAGCTGGGCTTGCCATAAAGGGTTCCTCCACGCCGAGAGTAACCGGTGAGATTGCGGCAGGGGAGCGTCGAGAACTGGAAGTTGTTGATTTCAGGGGCAAAAAATCGGAAAGAAAGCTGTCACCGTGGGGGGGGCACCATGCGCCTGTTCCAACTCCTCCAATATCTGGCTATAGCGACGCGTGGTCAGCCCGTGGATCATTTTCCGCCACACCGATTCCTCCATCAGCGCGGCGCGCTGGAGCAACGCGTAGCCGCCGTTACCAGCGGCGCCGGAGGCGGTCGAGGGAGCGGCGGTCGCGTTTGGACGGCTTGCCTACGGGGAGCGGCTGGATGCGGGGCATGGCTTTGCGTTCGGCCGCCAGTTTTCGCCGGAGTTCCAGGCTGGCGGCGGATTCGCGGTATAGAGTTTGGGCGACCGGGGCGGGGCCGCGGATCTCGCTCAGGAGCACGACTTCGACTTCGAATTCGCCGGATTCATTCTTAATTTGCAGAATGTCGCCGGGGTGGATCTCGCGGGCGGGTTTCACTTTCTGGCCGGCGGACTCGATGCGGCCGAGCTCGCAGGCGTGCGCGGCGAGCGAGCGGCTTTTGAAGAAGCGCGCGGCCCAGAGCCACTTATCGATTCGCATACGGGCGGTACCCATTCATTTTGAACCATGGAATTGGGCTCGTGGATCATAAAGCCATGGGGCTTTTTGCGAGGGCGAAGGCATTTCCGCGCGTGATGCGGCGGAAGAAGCGCGTTGGAGTCAGCGGCCGGGGGGCAGGGTTAGAGTTCTTCGGGGGCGGCTTCGATTTCCAGGCGGAGGAGGGCTGCGCCGAAGGTTTTGCCTTGGGCATCGGTACGGAGGGAGACGGTGCCACCGCCGCCGAGGGCGCGGTGGAGGAGGAAATTGAGGGCGGCGAGATTGGGGAGTTCGTAGCGCTCGACTTCGCCCTCGACCAGGGCGCCGAAGTGGGCTTTGACACGGGCGGGAGTGACTTCGCGCACGAGGATGGGATAGTAACGATCTTGCCAGGCGATGACACCGATGTTGCAGGTATCGCCTTTATCGCCGGAGCGGGTGTGGGCGATGCGGGAGAGAGGGATTTTCATGCTTCGACGACCTCGACGCGGGTAGCGATTTCTTCGCGCGGCAGGAGAGCGGACCAATAGGCCACGATTTCGCGCACGGCGGGGCGGCCTTCTCCATAGCCGGTGGCGCCGGGGGGGCCGTTGAGAACCAGGGGGACGAGTTCGCGGGTGAAGCGATCGACGGCTTGGCGATCGGGACCGCGGACACCGATGCGGAGCTGGATTTCGGGTGGGCCGGGATTGGGCGGAGCGGCGGGGCCGAGGCAGGCATTGACGCCGAAGTATTCGGTATAGATTTCGTCGAAGGAAAGGCCGAGCTGGCGGAGGCGTTGGCGCACGATGCGGTCGGCGGCCTGGGCCTTTTCGAGGGCTTGCGGCCAGGAATAGACGAGAGTGCCGATGGCTTTCCAGCCGGCGGAGTAGGCGATGGAGAGCTTGAGGCTGGGGGGACGCGGGCCGCCGCGAATGCCGCTCGCGCGCACGCGATCGGGGCCGGCGTCATCGAGGCGAATGCTGGTGAAGTCGGCGATGCAATCGGGGGTGATGTAGTTTTTGGGGTCGCCTAATTCGTAGAGCAACTGCTCTTTGACGACGTGCGGGTTAATGCGGCCGCCGGTTTCGGGATGCTTAGTGACGGAGAAGGAGCCATCGGGTTCGGCTTCGACGATGGGGTAGCCGATGTTGGCCATATCGGGGATCGATTGCCAATCCACCTGGCAGTTGCCGCCGGTACACTGGGCGCCGCATTCGACGATATGGCCGGCGATGGTTCCGGCGGCGAGCTTATCGTAGTCGCGCGGCTGCCAGCCGAAGCGGTGGATCATGGGCGCGAGCGTGAGGGCGGTATCGGTGGAGCGGCCGGCGACGACCACATCGGCGCCGGTGGCCAGGGCTTCCGCTAAGGGAAATGCGCCGATGTAGGCGTTGGCGCTGAGAATGCGGGGGCGAATGGAGGCGAGCGGCGCGCCGGTATCCATATCGCGCATCTCGAAACCTTTGGCGAGAAACTCATCGAGGCGGGAGAAGACGTCATCTCCCAAAACCACGGCGACTTTGAGCGCGGGGGCGAGGCGCAGAACTTCGCGCGCGCAGGCGACGGGGTTGACGCCGCCGGCATTGGCGATGACTTTAACGTTGCGTTCGCGGATGCGGCCGGCGATGCGGGCGATGAGCGGCGGGAAATCGCGGGCATAGCCGAGCCGAGGGTTCTCCTGCTTTTGTTTTTGCAGGATGGACATGGTGATTTCGGCGAGGTAATCGAGGGCGAGGTAATCGATGGGGCCTTGCTCGATGAGGCGGACGGGGGCTTCGAGCCAATCGCCCCAGAAGCCCTGGCCGTTAGCGATGCGGATCATGATGGCGGGAGACAGGAGGCAGGAGCCAGGGGCGAGGAGTCAGGAGTTGGGGTTGGGGAGGAAACGGGATCATTTTTCTGAGTCTATCGGAGATTTTGGAGCACGGCTGGCTACCATGGGAATATTGTAAGGATATTGTGGGCGATGAAGTAAAAGCCAGAGAAATGGCGGCTGTACCGGCCGCGGTCGAAACTGTGGAGAAACACAGGACCATTCTGGGCCATCCCGCGGGCCTTTTCGTTTTGTTCTTTACGGAAATGTGGGAGCGGGTGTCCTATTACGGGATGCGCGCGCTGCTGGTCCTGTACATGACGGATTACCTGATCAATCGGGTGCACTCCGGCGAAACGCACGTGTACGGATTTATGGGCCTCGAGCGGGGCCTCGAGGCGGTGTTCGGGCCGCTTGCCGTGCAGCCGCTTTCTTCGCAGATTTACGGGCTGTACACGGCGTTCGTCTACTTCACGCCGTTTTTCGGGGGCATGCTGGCGGACCGTGTGCTGGGGCAGCGGAAGAGCGTGGTGATCGGCGGCGCGCTGATGGCGATCGGCCAGTTTCTGCTGGCGGCGGAATCGCTGTTCCTGGCCGGGCTGTTTTTCCTGATTCTGGGAAACGGCTGCTTCAAGCCCAATCTGGCGACGCAGGTGGGAAGCCTGTATCCGCAAGGCGATCCGCGCCGCGACCGCGCGTTCAGCATTTACTACATGGGCGTGAACCTGGGGGCGTTCCTCGCGCCGCTGATCTGCGGGACGCTGGGCCAGTTGTATGGCTGGCGGTACGGGTTTGAGGCGGCCGGGGTGGGGATGGTATGCGGGATCATTTTCTACTTATGGGGCCAGCGTTTCCTAGCCAAGGACGAGCTGACTCGCGCCCGGGAAGCCAACATGGAGCGGGCGCCGCTGACCGGCAAAGAGTGGAAGGCGATCTGGGGGCTGGTGGTTCTGATGCTGCTCAATGTGATTTTCTGGGCGGTGTATGAGCAGCAGGGCAACACCATGCAACTGTTCGCCGATCGCAATACGGACTGGCACATCTTCGGGTGGGAGATGCCCTCGACGTGGTTTCAGGCGGTGAATCCGTTTTTCATTTTCACGCTGACGCCGCTGCTGAACATGTTCTGGAGCTTTCAAGCGCGGCGCGGGACCGAGCCGGCGAGCGTGACCAAGATGGCGATGGGCTGCACGATGCTGGGCATCTCGTTTCTGCCGCTGATTCTGGTGACGGCGGGGATGCGGCCGGATCAACGCATCAGCTTTCTGTGGCTGGTAGGCTGCACTTCGCTGTACACGGTGGGCGAGATCTATCTGAGCCCGATCGGCATGTCGCTGGTCACGAAGGTGGCGCCGGCGCGGCTGGTGAGCATGTTGATGGGGATGTGGTACTTCTCGAATTTCTTTGGCAATTATCTGACCGGCTATCTGGGGACGTTCTACTCGAAGATGCCGAAGGAACACTTTTTCGCGATGATCGCGGCGCTAGCGGTGGCGGCGGGTATCGCAATTTTCGCGCTGCAGAAGCCGCTGAAGGATGCGGTGGGCCACAATACGTAGTCAGGAGTCAGGAGTCAGGAGATGGACCCGAAAGGCGAGTTGGCGGAGCTGTACGACCAGGATTTTTATGCCTGGACTCAGCGGGCGAGCGAGCTGCTGCGCAGGGGCTGCTTTGCGGAAGCGGATATCGAGCATGTGGCTGAAGAAATCGAGGACATGGGGAAAGAGAAGCAGCATGCATTAAAGAGCCAAGCACGGCGGCTGATGGTTCATCTGCTCAAGTGGGAAGCTCAGCCGGCAATGCGTTCGCGCAGTTGGCGGGCAACTATCGTCAATGCCCGGACCGAGATCGCGGATATATTGGAGGAGAATCCCAGTTTGCAGCAAATGACGGCCGAGGTACCCGGTAGGATCTACGGAGCGGCGCTAGAAGAGGCCATGGCTGAGACCGGACTTGGCAGGAAGCGGTTCCCGGCAAGTTGCCCCTACACGTTCGAGCAGCTCATGGACCATCGCTTTCCGCCGCCGGAGGCGGATTAGCGCCCCGCCAGGCGCGCCCGCCTACTGCTCCCAGGCCCGCTTGGGCACGCCGCGGTCCCTGTCCTGCACACGGTCGTAAAGATAATAGGTGGAGACGGTGCCCAGCGAAACGTTGTACAGGCTCTTTTGCCCCAGGCCGTCTTTTATGTCTTCTTCGAAATCGTGCAGGGCTTGCAAGTCTTCCGCCAGGGCCGGCGCCACCTTGCCGGAAGCGGCGCGGAAGGTCTTCTGATACCCAGCATCTACCAGGTGCGCGATTTCGTTGCCCAGCAGCACGCCGGCGCGCTCGAAGATGCGCAGGTCGCCTTCGCTCGGCGTCAGATCGACAGCGCAGCGGCCGCGAGTGATGCGGACGGCCCCTCCGGGCATTTGCGAAACGCTGAAGCCCTGGCGCTTCAGCTCGTCCAGGCGGTCCTGGAAGGTAAGGGTCTTGGGGCGCTCTCTGCGAAAGAACATAAGGAAGTTCTATTCTAATGCACGGCGGCCGGGTTTTACTTTCGTGTCGCGCGCCCCTTTTACTTGACGCTAATGGTCACGTTCGGCTGGCTGCCGGCGGAACCCACTGTGAGCACTACCGGAACCGCGCCGGTCAGGCCCGCGGGCGCGGGATTCGACGCGCTGTTCACCGTGCCATCGGGATTGCGCGCGATCGCCTGGCCCGAT
>DATGKM010000172.1:0-23656 GCA_035294665.1 Bryobacteraceae bacterium
GACGACCCCGTCTCCAGCTGCTGAACCGCTGCCAGTTTTACTTCCTTCGTGAACTTCCTTCGAGACAACGACATGAGTAGAATTCTCCATTCGATGAAATTCGACTCTTAACCGTTTGTCTCAATTTAGGGGACAAGTCCATTGTCCCTCCCGTTGGTCGGGCCTCTGATGTACATGCTGTTCGGGTGGTTATCGCGCCCTAGGGTTACATTTTCATTTGACCCAACCGAGACCGGTTTGGGTTACATCGTTAAATGAGTTGACAGGACGCGGGGCGGCGGCTATGGGAACTCTGCGCTTTGAGTTCTTGACGGGCAGTTAGGCAAAGGCTACCAGGAGCCCAATCGATAGCGGCATGACGTCTTCTCGCGGGCTGTATTTGGTTGCGAGTTGCAGTAGAATCGTTGCGATCAGGGAGGTCCCCGTGCGGAGATCTGGACAGATTCAGGCCGCGGCGCTGACGGCGCTGGCGATGCTTGCTTCGGTTCCGGCGCTGAGCGCGCAGCAGGCGCCTATTATCGATTCGGTCGTGTTGAAGAATGCCGGCACGAGCAACGACAAATTGGCGGGCTCGTGGCTCACTTATGGGAAGTCGCAGAGCGAGCAGCGCTATAGCCCGTTGAAGCAGATCGATGCTTCGAACGTGAAGCGGCTGGGCCTCGAATGGACGTACGCGGCGGGCGCGGGCGGCGGGAACCAGGAGGCGACGCCGCTGGTTTGGAACAACACAATTTATGGCATCACCTCCTGGAGCGTGGTGTTTGCGCTCGATGGGCGCACCGGGAAAGAGATCTGGAAGTGGGACCCGGAGGTGAATCAGAGCGCCGTAAAGGAAGCGACCAATCTCATCGTGAACCGCGGGCTGGCGCTGTATAACGGCATGATTTTCGCGCCTTCGCTCGATGGGCGGCTGTTCGCGCTCAACGCCCAGACGGGAAAACCGGTTTGGGAGGCACGCGTGGCCTACAACCAGGACGGGCACTACCTGACGATGGCTCCGAGAATTGCCGGCGGCAAGGTAATCGTGGGCGTGTCGGGTGGAGACAAAGGGGAGAATCGCGGCTACTTCGACGCGTATGACGCGATGAACGGGCATCGGGCGTGGCGATTCTATACCGTTCCGGGCGATCCCAGCCAGCCGTATGAGAACGAAGCGATGCGGGTGGCGGCCAAAACGTGGGGCGGAGATTTCTACAAGAAAGGCGGCGGAGGCGCGGTGTGGGACGGCTTCGCCTACGATCCGGAAACAAACCTGGTTTATGTGGGCACCGGCAACGCGGAGCCGTGGGTGCAGAAGTTCCGTGGGGCGCGGAACATGGACAATCTGTATACCTGCTCGATCCTGGCCGTGGATGTGAACACGGGGCAGTTGAAATGGTATTTTCAGACGGTTCCGAACGACAACTGGGATTTCGACAGCGTACAGCAGTTGATGCTGCTCGATCTGACGATTGAAGGGCGGCGGCGCAAGGTGCTGACGCAGGCCGCAAAAAACGGGTTCTTTTACGTGATCGACCGGGTGAGCGGCCAATTCATTTCCGGGGAGCCGTTTGTGAAAGTGAACTGGGCCAAGGGCCTGAACGATAGCGGGCGGCCGCTGGTGAATCCGGAAGCTTATTACGACCGGGAGCCGCTGGCGGTGTATCCGACCGGCGGCGGCGCGCATAACTGGGCTCCGATGTCATTCAATCCGGCTACGGGGCTGGTGTACATTCCGGCTTCGTATCAGCCGTATATCTGGCAGGCGGACGACGAATACAAGAAGGGCACAACCGGCGATGTGCGGAACAACAACCTGGCGCAGGCGCGGCAGATCAAGGCGCCGGCGATCGGGCCGGAAGCGCCGGAGGGAGTGCGCGGCGGGTTGCAGGCGTGGGACCCGGTGAAGCACAAGCTCGTGTGGCGGGCGGATGGCGGCGGGGGGATCGGCGGCGGAACCGTTACTACGGCCGGCAACCTGGTGTTCCAGGTAACCAATGAAGGCCGCTTTCTGGCCTACAGCGCGGATAAAGGCGAGAAGCTGTACGAAGTGCAAACGGGGCGGGTGGGGATGGCGCCGCCCATCACTTATGAAATCGACGGGAAGCAGTATGTGGCGTTTCTCGGCGGGGCGGGCCGGGGCGCCGGCGTGATGGGGCCGACCAATGCGAAGATCGACAATCCTCCGCTGTTATTCGTGTTTGCGCTGGACGGGAAGGCGGAGCTTCCAGCCGCAGCCGGAGCGCGGGCGGCGCGCTAAATGAGGCGGGGGGCTTGCTCTCCGCAGCCGGATTGCATATGATTCCGGCCCATGGGAACGGAATCGCGATTCCTTGCCGGAGTGCTTTGGTTAGCGACCGCAATCCTGATTGCGGCACTGCTGATTGCACCCCAGGCATCACCTGGCCAGACGGCCATTAGGCCAGCGGCCGCTCCGGAAAAAGCGGCGAAGGCTTGGACGCAGCCCAAGACTCCCTGGGGCGATCCCGACTTGCAGGGGACCTGGACGAGCGACGACTGCATCGGCGCGCCGATGAACCGGCCCGCCAAGTTCGGCAACCGGCTGTACTACACGGAGCAGGAACTGGCGGAACGGGAAGCGCAGATTGAAAAGCAGCGCGCAAGCGACCTAGTGGAAAACGTGGCGCCGGATGCGCGGGTGGGCACAGGGCCTCCGAACCACTGGGGCGAGCGGGCGCGGCGCCCGTGCCGGCAAACTTCGCTGGTAATCGATCCGCCGGACGGGCAAACACCCGCGCTACTGCCGGAAGCGCGCACCAGGTTTTCCGGAGAGCCGGCCACGAATAACAACCCCAAGGCCGATTCCTATACGGACTTCAGTTACTACATTCGCTGCATCACGCGCGGCGTAGTCGGCTCGATTTACCCGGTGGTTTATGGGAATGGACAGCAAATTGTGCAGGCGCCGGGGTACGTGCTGATCCTGCAGGAAATGGTGCACGAAGCGCGCGTGATTCCGCTGGACGGAAGGCCGCATGCCGGCGCGAACATACGGAGTTACATGGGCGATGCGCGCGGGCATTGGGATGGCAATACGCTCGTGGTCGAGACCACCAATATCCTGGGCAACAAGACATCGGCCAGCGCCAACGGCTGGGGCACCCCGCTAAGCGATGCGGTGAAGCTGGTGGAGCGGTTTGAGCGGGTGGGGCCGAATGAGATGCGGTACAGGGTGACGGTGGACGATCCGAAAACGTACGTGCGGCCATTCCAGATCGCCTTCCCGCTGACGCAGGAACCCGGGTATCAGAATTTCGAGTACGCCTGCCACGAGGGTAATTACGCGATGTTCGATTCGCTCAGCGGCGCGCGGGCCAAGGAGCGGGCGGCGGGCGAGGGCGCGGCGAAGTAGAGCAGATCGTCTGCAAAGCAGATCGGTGTCACAAGTGTGACATCTCCTCGCTTTACAATTAAGCGAGCGATGCCGAAAAAACAAGTCGTGGCTTTGGCCGATGCGACCCGGAATTCCGAGCCTGCCCAGGCGGCCGAAAGCGTCGACCTGAACTCCCCCGATCTCTACATCAACCGGGAACTGAGCCTCCTTGCTTTTCAGCGGCGCGTGCTGGAAGAGGCGGAAGACGAGAGTAACCCGCTGCTCGAGCGGGTTAAGTTTCTTTCGATCGTAGGGTCGAACTTAGACGAGTTCTTCATGGTGCGCGTGGCGGGCCTGGCGGCGCAACTGGACGCGGGGAGCGTGGAGGTGGGGCCGGACGGACTCAGCCCGCGGGCGCAGCTTGTCTCCATCCGGCGGGAAGTGAAGAAACTGCTGAGCGACGCGCATAAATGCCTGGAGCGGCTGACGGAGGAACTGGAGGCCACCGGCATCTTCATCCGCGACTACTCCGAGTTGAGCGACTCGCAGCGGCAGCGCACGGCGGAATATTTCACGGAGACGATTTATCCGGTGCTGACGCCGCTGGGCAACGACCCGGGCCGACCCTTTCCCCACATTTCCAATCTCAGCCTGAACCTGGCGGTGAGGATCCGTTCGCCCAAGGGACGGGAGCATTTCGCGCGGGTGAAGGTGCCGGATTCGCTGCCGGAACTGATCCCCTTGAACAGCGCCCCGAAGGCGAAATCCAAACAGATGCGCCCGCGGCGGCTGGAATTTATCTGGCTGGAGAACGCGATCGCGGCGCATTTGAGCGATCTGTTTCCGGGCATGGAGGTGGTCGAAGCGTATCCGTTTCACGTAACGCGCGATGCCGATATTGCGATCAAGGAATTGGAAGCGGAAGACCTGCTGGAAACGATCGAGGAGGGCGTACGGCAACGCAAGTTCGGCAGCGTGGTGCGGCTGATCGTGACGCCCGATATGCCGTCGCACATTCTCGACATTCTGAAAACCAACCTCGAAGTGGGCACGAACGAGGTATACCGGGCCGCGCGTCCACTTTCGCTGAAGCGGCTGTTCGCTCTTTACGAACTCGACCGCGCGGATCTGAAATATTCGAACTTCGTGCCGGCGGTGCCCAAACCGATGGCGCGCGCGCTGGCTTCGGGGACGGCGGAAGACATTTTCGCTGTGATGCGCGAAGGCGATATTCTGGTGCACCACCCCTTCGACTCGTTCCAGCCGGTGGTGGAATTTCTGCGGAAGGCGGCGCACGATCCCGGCGTGCTGGCCATCAAAGTATGTCTGTACCGGGTGGGCCGCAACTCCCCGATTGTGGACGCGCTGCTGGAGGCGGTGGAGGAAGAGAAGCAGGTGGCGGCACTGGTGGAACTGAAGGCGCGGTTCGACGAGGAGAGCAATATCGAGTGGGCGCGCGCGCTCGAAAAAGTGGGCGCGCACGTGGTGTACGGAATTCCGCAGCTCAAGATTCACTCGAAAGTGGCGCTGGTAGTGCGGCGGGAGCAGGACCGCATCGCCCGTTACGTGCATATCTCGACGGGCAATTACAACGCGGTGACGGCGCACCTGTATACCGATATCGGGCTGTTCACCGCGGATGAAGACGTGGCTGCCGATGCCAGCGACCTGTTCAATTACCTGACGGGATACTCTCGAAAATCCGATTACCGGCGGCTGCTGGTGGCGCCGGTGAATCTGCGGGAGCGGCTGACGGCGCTGATTGAGCGGGAGATCCGGCACGCCAAGGAAGGCCGGGAGGCCGGCCTGATTTTTAAAATGAACGCCCTGGTGGATCCGCGCATGATCCGGCTTCTCTATGAGGCTTCGCGGGCGGGGCTGCGGGTGCAACTGCTGGTGCGCGGCATCTGCTGCCTGCGGCCGGGGATGCCCGGCGTCAGCGATAACATTGAAGTGACCAGCATTGTAGGCCGGTTTTTGGAACATAGCCGCGTTTACTATTTCCGCAATGGCGGAGACGAAGAGATGTACATTGGCAGCGCCGATCTGATGCCGCGGAATATCGATCATCGTGTGGAGGTTCTGGCGCCGATCCGCGACCCTGCCATGATCCGGCGGCTCCTGGACGGGGTGCTGGCCACGTATCTTAAGGACACGGTGAAAGCGCGGCGGATGCAGTTTTCGGGGGCGTACGTGAAACGGCAGCCGCAAGCCGGGGCGGAGGCGCTCAATGCGCAGGAAGCGCTGCTGGCTCCGGGGCGCGGGCCGGCGTAACTCCGGGCTGGGGTGCCGGCAGACCCGCCTGGGAGTGAAAGTTGCTCTATTCGCCCTGGGCTGAGCGCCTGCCAGCTACAATGAAGGCTCGATGAAGTATCCGGTTCTTGCTCTAGCGGCCGCACTCGGTGCGGCGAGCTTCAGTGCGTGCAGGCGATCGCCGCCGGCGAATGTGGCCGCCGAAGTGAACAACCATCCGATTACCTACACGGAGCTCGAAAAGACGTGGCAGTCGCAGCCGCAGGCCAGGGAAGGGTCGAGCGAAGACCAGGTGCTTTCGGACAAGCTGAACGTGCTGAGCAACCTGATCACCAGCGAGATCCTGCTGGAGCGGGCCGAAAAGCTGGGGCTGATGGCGGTGGACGCGGATGTGGATACCGAGTTCAACAAGATGAAGGCGCCATATACGAAGGAGGAATTCGAGCGCCTGCTGGCGTCGCGCAAAATGACGGTGGAAGATCTAAAGTCGCAATTGAGGCGCGACCTGACCATCCAGAAGCTGATCAATAAAGAAATCACTTCGCATATCACCATCACGGATGCGGAAGTGGCGGCCTTCTACAACGAAAATAAGCCAAGCTTCAACCTGCCAGAGCCGGCCCTGCACCTCGCGCAGATTCTGGTGACACGCACGCCCGACACCAATGTGCACAACCTGAAAAACAGCAAAGCGCGGAACGACGCCGAAGCCCGAACCAAAATTCAGGATATTGCGGCGCGCCTGAAGGCCGGCGAGGATTTCACGATGCTGGCGCAAAACTACTCGGAAGATCCGGAGACCGCGCCGAATGGCGGGGACCGCGGCCTGGTGCCGGAATCGGCGTTCGCCAATGCCAGCCCGGAGCTGCAAAAGATGCTGGCCTCGCTGCCGCCGGGCGGCATCTCGCCCATTATTCCGACGCAGGAAGGCTACGTGATTCTGAAAGTGATTTCACGGGAGCCGGCCGGGCAGCGGGAGTTGAACGACCCGCGCGTGCAGCAGAGCATTCGGAACACGCTGCTAAACCGGAAAGACAGCTTATTGCGCGCCGCGTATTACGAAGTGGCGCGGAATAACGCGAAGGTGGTGAATTACTTGGCGCGGAATATTATGGAAAATGCGGAAAAGAACAAGTGAAGAGTTAGGAGACAGGAGTTAGAAGATAAAATCAGAACCCGCTACTGCAACTGCCCCATCTCGTAGACGTAGATGGAGTATGCCATCGATCCCGACCTCTCCTTGACAGTTTCCATCGGCTTCCAGCCTTTGATGGGGAACTGATTCGAGATGACCCGCGCCTTGGGCTTAAGTTGTTTTTCGAGAATAGGCTTGAGGCGCTCGTTGGAGGTGGTGAGGAAAAACATGGTAACCACGTCGGCGGGGCTGAGATCGACGCGCAGGGCGCTGCCCTGGACCATGCGCACGCGATCCGCGAGGCCGGCCGCCTTGATCTTCTCCGTGGCGATGCGGCACAGGGCAGGGTCGATCTCGATGCCGACCGCGCGCGCCCCGAACTTGCGGGCGGCCGTGATTACCACGCGCCCATCGCCGCTGCCCAGATCGTAAACCAGGTCGCCCGGCTTAACGTGCCCGGCTTCAAGCATGCGCTCCACGATGATCTGTGGGGTGGGAATATAGGGCGCGAGGTTTTCCGCGGTTCCGAACGGCTGGGCAAACGAAGGTAATACCAGGGGCGCAAGAGCGAGCGCAATCCGCAGAACTTGCATTAGGTTACGGCGACGAGGTTGACGCGGTCCTTTCAACCCTCGATTTTACAATACGGCCCATGATTTCGCTCCACACGAAAAAGAGGTCGCGGGGCCGGGTGATGGTGTATTCGGCGCCCTTGAGGTACTTGACCGCGCTACCGATGGCATCCCGCCAAGGGGTGGCCTGGGGATTCAAGTTGTAGTTCATGTAGAACAGCGGAAAGTGCAGATCCCCGATCTGCTTCAGCGGTTCCTGCGGGATGCTGTCGTCGAGCATAACCTTCGGGCCGGCGATGATCACGGCGTCCGGCGTTTCTTTGTCGTTGCCGATCTCGGTGGTGATCAGGTTGGTGAGGAATTCGCTATCGGAATGCTTCTGCCCCAGCTTGTGGTAATCGACCGTACCCAGGCTCAAACTGTGCAGAGCTTCGCCGAGCGCGGGAAAATCGATCTGCGACTCCGATTGTTGGCGGTACAGCACGCGCTGTTCCTGCATATTGAACGCGACCACGGAGAACCTGCCGATGCGGGGTTCGCGGGCGATGTTGCGCAGGATGGAAATGAGCGCGTTCATATCGAGGGGCTGCATGGCCGCGGAGTAGGCATTTTGCGGCGCAAAATTGATCATGACCTTCACGTTGAGGGGTTTGCCTTCGTGGACGCGCTCGACGGGCGGTTCCTGGCGGAACGGCTGTTCGTCGGGAGGCTGAATGACGCTGCGGCCGATATCGAGAGCCATCTCGCGGTCTTTCTGCGGAAGGCTGGCTTCGATATCCCAGTTGGACGAGCAGACGTGCTCGCTGCGGTCGCGCATCAGCCAGTCGACGTGGTATTTGCCTAAGCCGACATCGAACTCGCCCTGCAGCGCCGCCTCGCCTTTGGCGTCGTCGGCGATGTTCGGCACGGCCACGCGTTGCGACAGGTAGACCGGCTCATCCGGATGGGCATCCGGGGTGACGCGGAAAACCATGGTGAGCATGTTGCCATCGCCTGCGAGTTCGTGGAGCGGCACGCTTACCGAATAGCCGGAATGAAATTTGAGATCGAAACCGAGAAAAGGTTTGACGGGTGAAACAGTGCAGGGAAGATCCTTGCGGACTTCCTGAGATTCTAATATGGCGGCGTCGGACGTAAACAGCCGGAACATGCCGCCAGGCATGAGCATCTGAGCGGAAAGAGCGCCCGCGGTAACAGCGATTAAGCCCAGGCAACGTCCCGGACAGGCGCCCAAACCCAGGCCGCTCAAATGCCAACGGGAGGAACATCTGCGCATCATCACCATCGGTTCAGCACCCGCCCGACCAGTGACCCAAGGGTCACAGCGTGGCCGGTTGGATACACTTCGATACGTATTATCGCTTAATGGTTCTGTGTTGGTAAGGGTACCCGGACACGTATTCTGTAAAAGGGTACTGGCGCCGACGGAGATTGCTGAGTCAGTGCGCGGCCGCCGAATGCTGGCGGGAGCGGACCCTCCATTCGGAATCCGGCGGCGCGTTTCCAGGCAGCTCCGGCCCGCGCAGTTCCCGCAGCATGCCGGTCACGAGGACGTCGCGGCGGTCGAAGCCATAGAGTTGCAGGATGCGAAACACATCTTCCACCCGGGCGAGATAGGCGGGAAATTCCACCAGGGTGGTTATCTCGGTGGCCGCGCGGTTGTGGGGATCAATGACCTCGATTTCGGCTTCGTGGTAAATCTGCGGATTAATGGGGAATGCGACTTGTGCCAGGGCCTCCAGGAGAGCCTCTAGGCGGCGGGGTTCGACGCGAATCGCCACGGAAACCAGGGCTCCTTCTTCGGAAGACAGCGTATATTCGGTTGCGTATGCGGGAGAGAAACCCATCCCTTCCTCCTGCGTGTTAAGGCGAAGGGGGTAAGCTCGGACACGAAAAAACCCTGGTGCCCGGAGGCTCCAGGGTCGAGATGTTTCCGAACAGACCGACTCGCGTTTAGCACTTTTTTTCCGTGGTTGCAATTTGCGGGGCGGGGACGCCCTAAATCAATCCACGTCTGACACAAATATAGCATTGTTGCCAGATAGGAGGCAAGCAGCCAGAATGTCTAAAAGGAAGGAAACAGACTGCTCGTGTCGTACTGCGAAATGGTGCGCCAGGGGATTGGCGACCAACACCGGCTCTACCATGACACCGAATACGGGTTTCCGCTGGCCACGGACGCGGAGCTGTTTGGACGGCTGCTACTCGAAATCAACCAGGCGGGCCTGAGCTGGACGACCATCCTGAATAAAAAGGATAATTTCGAGCGGGCCTACGCGGGTTACGATATCGACCGGGTGGCGCGATTCAACCATCGAGACCGCGCGCGGCTGATGGCGGATACAGGGATTGTGCGGAACCGGCTGAAGATTGAAGCGGCGATCGAGAACGCGCGCCGGCTGCGGGAGATCCGGAGCCGGCATGGCTCCTTCGCAAACTGGCTGGACCATCACCATCCGAGGGAGTTGGCCGAGTGGACGAAACTGTTTAAACAGACGTTTTGCTTCACAGGTGGAGAGATTGTGAGGGAATTTCTGCTCTCGACCGGGTACCTGGCCGGGGCGCACGACGCGGACTGCCCGATTTTCGCAAAAGTGAAGAAGCGGAGACCGGCCTGGTTGCGGGGATGATGTTGCGGGGGGCTGACGCGGTGCTGGGAGGAGGGCTGGATCAATCCGCGGGCATGGGCGCCGGGGGATAATAATCGGGTGCAAAACATTCTTCCCGTCCTGTGTTTTCTAGCCGGATTTGGACTGGCGTGGCTCCTGCTTCGCGGACGAAGCCGGGACCTGGCGGACACGTTCCGCGCTCTTTCCGCCGACGCCCTGGCACGCAACAACCAGATGTTTTTAGATCTTGCGAAAAGCTCCCTGGCGCAGACGCAGGAGGCAGCCCGGGGCGAACTGGAGAAGCGGCAACAGGCCATCGCCGAGATGGTGGTTCCGGTGCGGGCCGCGCTCGACAAGGTGGATTCGAAAATTCAGGAGCTGGAAAAAGCGCGCACGGGGGCTTATGCCGCGCTCAGCCAGCAGGTGCGCAGCCTCATCGACACGCAGGAGCAGCTTCGGACGGAGACGGGCCGCCTGGTGACCGCGCTGCGGACACCGGGCGTGCGCGGGCATTGGGGGGAGATGCAATTGCGGCGGGTGGTCGAGATGGCGGGAATGCTGGAGCGCTGCGATTTTCTAAGCCAAACGACCGTGGAATCCGAAGATGGCCGGCTGCGCCCCGATCTGCTGGTGCGCCTGCCGGCGGGCAAAACCATCGTGGTGGATGCCAAAACCCCGCTGGACGCGTACCTGCAGGCGATTGAAGCGGGCGACGAAGCCACGCGCATGGCGCGCATGGCCGATCATGCCCGGCAGGTGCGGGTCCACATGGCGGCGCTCGGGCGCAAATCCTACTGGGAGCAGTTCGAGCAGGCGCCCGAATTCGCCGTAATGTTTTTGCCGGGCGAATGCTTCTTTAGCGCCGCTCTGGAGAACGATCCGGCGCTGATTGAAGCTGGCGTAGGGCAGAACGTCATCCTGGCTACACCGACGACGCTGATTGCGCTGTTGCGGGCGGTGGCGTACGGGTGGCGGCAGGAAAAGTTGGCCGAAAATGCCGCGGAAATCAGCGCGCTGGGGCGCGATCTGTACAAGCGCCTTTCGGATATGACGGAGCACTGGATCAAAATGGGGCGCGGGCTGGAGCGCGCCGTGGATGCTTATAACGCCGCGATGGGGTCGCTCGAAACGCGCGTGATGGTAAGCGCGCGGAAATTCGCGGAATTGAAGACGGCGCCCATGGGCGTGGACATACCGGCCGTGGAACCGGTGGAAAAGGCCATCCGCGGGGCCGGAGCGGGCGCGGAATAATGGAAGGGGGAGAAGCGAATGACCAAAATGGAAAAGAGCGACGCCGAATGGCGGAAGCAGCTGTCGCCGGAAGAGTTCCACGTCACGCGCGAAAAGGGCACGGAACGCGCGTTCACCGGGAAATACTGGAATCATCACGAGCCGGGCATGTACCGGTGCGCCTGTTGTGGTGCGCCGCTGTTCCGCTCAGACGAAAAATTCGATTCCGGCACCGGCTGGCCGAGTTTTTGGGCGCCGGCGGAAGCGGAGAACGTGCGCACCGAAAGCGACCGCAGCCTGTGGATGGAGCGGACGGAAGTGCTTTGCAGCCGTTGCGACGCCCACCTGGGGCATTTGTTTGAGGACGGGCCTCCGCCGACCCATCAACGCTACTGCATTAACTCGGCGGCGCTGCGGTTTGAGCCCAAACCCGGCGAGAAGAAATAAGCCAGGCGCAAAGCACGATTAAGCGGCCGAAAGAGATTTTTGCCCCAAGATGGTTTGCAGATACTTTGTGAGCGCAGCCTCCACCAAACGATTTCTCGCTCGCCGACGAACAAGTCACGGGTTGCAGGAGCGTTCCTGGTCGTCCAATAAAACCGGACATCTTGACATGTTAACGACATTCCGCCTCTATACTCCCGCCAGGGGCCCCCGGATCACTCCCAGCGATGCCGCGGTCATGAGAATACCGATGCACACGATCACTGCCGCCGAAAGCACCGGAATCAGCCGGAACGCCGGATGCGCCGCGCTCTTCTTGCTCTCAGGCAGCAGGTGCTTCGCATAAAGCACCATCAGTCCGATTGCCATCAGCACGCCCGCCAGTCCCAGGCTGAACGCCACCAGCAGAATCAGCCCCAGCCCGATGCGCCCCAGCGCAATCGCGCTCAGCAGCACTACCAGCGCCGAAGGGCACGGCACTAATCCGCCGCTTGCCCCTAACGCAATCAGGCTGCCCAAGCTGACTTCGTCCGGCACGTGGCTGTGCACATGCCCACCGCCATGGTCGTGTGCCAGCGGCGCATGCTCATGACCGTGGTGGTGATGCTCATGCGGGTGCGAATGCGCATCGTCGTGATTGTGAGTGTGGTGATGGTGCTCATGGGTCTGCGTGTGCGGGTGGCCGTGGGCATGCGCATGCGCGTCTGCCGCAATCGCGCGCGCCGCCCGCAGCCTCTGCCGCAAAAGCATGGCGCCGATCCCCACAATCGAAACTCCTGAGATTGCCCCCAGCACCGGATAAATCTTCTCCGGCAGCACGAAGCGCGAAAGGAACAGCGTCACAAATCCCAGCAGAAACACGCTGATGGTATGGGTAAAGGTCACCATCGCGCCCAGAAACACCGCGTGTGCCGGAGTGCCGCGCGTGCCTACCAGGTAGGCCGCCACAATCGTCTTACCGTGGCCGGGAGACAACGCATGAATCGCCCCCAGTCCGAACGCCACCACCAGGCCGAGCGCGATGGTGGTCCAGCCAAGCTGCCCCTGGTGCAACAAGCGCGCCAGATAATCGGTCTGTCCCGTATTGGCCGCCCCCGGCGTTTGCGCGTGCGCCACCGCGCTCGCCACCAGGGCTCCCCAAAAAACGTACAGAGCGACACGCCGTTTCATTACAATGGTCCTTATTGTACGCCTATGAAGCAGGTCATTACAGCGCAGGATGTTCCCGCCGGCGGTGAATTGAAGGTGCTGCGTGGCGCCATCATCACCCCGTCGGCCCGCGAACTTGTAGCCTCGCGCGGCGTGCGGCTTCTGGAGGTGTCCGCGGAAGAATTGCCGGCTCCTCCGCCGGACAAGACCATCGCCCTCGGCGCCGATCACGGCGGCTACCGCCTCAAGGAGGCGCTCAAACCTTTACTCGCCGCCCAGGGCCTCACCGTGCGCGACATCGGCGTGCATGAAGAGAAAGCGGCCGATTATCCGGATCTGGCGCTGGAAGTCGCCGAACTGGTCGCTTCCGGCGCGGCCTCGCGCGGAATCGTCGTCGATGGCGCCGGCATCGGCTCGGCCATCGCGGCCAACAAGGTCCCCGGCGTTCGCGCCGCGCCCTGCTATGACAATCCCTCCGCCCGCAACAGCCGCGAGCACAACGATTCCAACGTCCTCACCCTCGGCGCCCGTCTGCTCACCGCCAGCCAGGCTGAAGACGTAGTGCGCACCTGGCTCGCCACGCCCTTCGCCGGCGGCAGGCATCAGGCGCGCCTCCAAAAGATCTCCGAAATCGAGCAGCGCTTCTCCCGAAAGGCGTCTACGTGACTCCGGCCGAACTCGATAGCCTGGTAGCGCAGATCGGCGAAGAGATTCTCGCCCGCGTACTTCCATCGAATGGCGCAGGCTCAGCCCCCGCCCAAAAAGCTGAAGGACTCAATCTGCCCGATCGCGCCTGCCCCGGCTGCCGGCAGCGCTGCCCCCAAACCTGTGTGCACAACACCAAACAGATCATCGCTGCCGGCGCGGATCGCATCTCCGCCAGCGAGCGCCTCACCAAGGTCGATCCCGCCATTGCCGCCCTCATCGATCACACCATCCTCAAACCCGAAGCCACTCGCGCCGATATCGTCAAAGTCTGCCGCGAAGCCCGCCAATACGGCTTCGCCAGTGTTTGCGCCAATCCCTACTGGGTGCCCGTGATCGCCGCGGAACTGGCGGGCTCTCCGGTTAAGGTCTGCACCGTCATCGGCTTTCCTTTCGGCGCTACCAGCACGGAAGCCAAAGTCGCGGAAGCCGCGGTCGCCCTGCGAGCCGGCGCCTCCGAGCTCGACATGGTTCTCAATGTGGGCGCCCTCCGCTCCGGCGACCACGAAGCGGTCAAACTCGATATCCAGGCCGTTGCCCGCATCGCGCACAGTGCCGGCGCCATCCTCAAAGTCATCCTCGAAACCTCTCTGCTGGACGATAATCGGAAAGCCGTGGCATGCACGCTCGCCAAACTGGCGGGCGCCGATTTCGTCAAAACCTCAACCGGCTTCGGTCCGGGCGGCGCTAGCGCCCATGATGTCGCTCTCATGCGCGCCGTGGTCGGCCCCGAGATGGGCGTAAAAGCTTCCGGCGGCATCCGCACGCTCGACGACCTGAAAACCATGACGGCCGCCGGCGCCACTCGCATCGGAGCCAGCGCCAGCGTCAAAATCGTGGAGGCCACCGCCGCGTAGAATATGGGGCAGGCCGCGCCGCCTGTCTTCCGGCCCGACTCGTTGCAACGTCATGCAAGCCAGCCGCAAACCCACCGTCCGTTTCCGCGAGCGCTCCGAACTGCTGGATTTTCTGCTCGAAGTCTCCGCCGCCACCGCCTCCACCCTCGATCTCGATCAACTTCTCCGCGATGTCGCTCGCATCATTCACCGCGTCCTCCCCTATGACCTTTTCGCCATCCTTCTTTATAGCGAGCGCCGCCAGGCGTTGCGCATTCGCTACGGCGTGGGCCATCGCGAAGATGTCGTATCGAATCTCTCGCTAACTTTGGGCGAGGGCATCACCGGCCTGGCCGCCGCGCGCCGCGAGCCCGTGCTCGTCGGTGATGTCCGCGCCGATCCCCGCTATCTCAACAGCGTAGATGCCGTCCGCACGGAACTGGCCGTCCCCATGACCGCCCGCGGCAAACTCGTCGGCGTCATCGATCTGCAGTCCACCCGGCTCAATGCTTATAGCGAGTACGATAAGGCCCTGCTGCGGCTCATCGCCAGCCGCGTCAGTATCGCCATCGAAAACGCCCGCTTCCATCGCCGCGTCGAGCGCACCAACCGCACTCTCCGCGCGCTGGCGCAGGTTTCCCGCGAGTTCTCCTCCATCCTCGATCTCAACGAACTGCTGGGAAAAATCGCCAGCACCATGCGCGCCCTTATCAATTACGATGCCTTCAGCATTCTGCTGGTCGATGCGGAAGCCCAGGCGCTGCGCCACCGCTTCAGCCTGCGCTACGACCAGCGCGTCAATATCGACAACATCCCCATGGGCAAGGGCCTCACCGGCGCCGCCGCTGTCTCCCGCGAAGTGGTGCGCGTCGACGATACCGCCAAAGATCCCCGCTATATCGCCTCCCATCCCGATATCCGCTCCGAAGTGGCCGTGCCGCTCGTTCTGCAGGATCGCGTCATCGGCGTCATGGATCTCGAAAGCGAGCGCATCGCCTACTTCACCGACGACCATGTCCGCACTCTCACCTTGCTTGCGCCGCAAGTCGCCACCAGCATCGAAAACGCCCGCCTCTATGAAGAGCTCGCCACCCGCGAACGCCGCATGGAGGAAGATCTGCGCGCCGCCCACGAACTCCAGCGCGTGCTCCTGCCCGATGCCGCTCCCGAAATCGAAGGGCTGGACGCCGCCGTGCGTTTGCGCCCCGCCCGCCTGATCAGCGGCGATATTTACGACGTCTTCGAGCACCGGGATGGACAGACCGTGATCGCCATGGGCGATGTCAGCGGCAAGGGCGCGGCCGCGGCCCTCTACGGCGGCCTCGTGAGCGGCCTTTTGCGCACTCTCGCCCCACGCCGCCGCCACCCCGCCGAGTTGCTGCGCGCGCTCAACGACGCGCTGATCGAGCGCAAGGTCGAAGCCCGCTACGTCACACTCTGCGTTCTTCTCTGGGATCCCGCCATGCGCCGTGTCGTCATGGCCAATGCCGGCGCTTTACCCCCCCTGATCTGCCGCAACGGCGAGATCCTGCGCGTCCGCGTGGAAGGCGTCCCGCTGGGCCTGCTCGATTCCCGCGAGTACGAAGAAGTGAATTTCGATGCCGAAGCCGGCGATGTCATCGTGCTCTACTCCGACGGCATTACCGATCATCTGAACGCCTCTGGCGCCGAATATGGCCGGGGCCGCCTGGCCACCCTGGTACGTGCCCAGTGCGGCCAAACTCCTTCCCAACTGATCTCCGCCATCTTCGAAGACCTCGACGCCTTCAACACCCAGGCTTTCGACGACCAAACCCTCTTCGTGCTGAAAGTGGTCTCAACCGGCTAGCCGGCGGTAGCGGCGGCTCCATCCAGCCACGCGCGCGTGCGCGCGTAAAGAGCTTCGACCTCGGCGCCAATCAGGCCCGGCATATCGGTTTTCACGGGGTAGCCGATCAGCGATTGCAGATACGCCAGGTGCCGGTAGCCTTCGGGGAAGCGCTCCAGGCGCGCCGGGTCCAACTCCAGCCGTGCCGCCGGATCGACCGGATCCATGCGGTCCTTCTCATAAATAGGCTGCCGCAGAACGAGGCCCCAGCGCCCGTCCCGCCTTTCGAAGAAATCGCAGAAGCGGCCCGTGCAGTTGACATCCACCAGCACATCGTGAACCTTGGCGCGCTGGGAGATGATCATCTTGGTGAACGCAATGGCGCGTTCGCCGCGAACCTCGATGGTAGAGGGCCCCTGGAAATGCAGAATGCGCACGCCTTTGGCAAAACCCTGCCGGCTCATCTCAATGAACTCTTCGTAAGTGCCCTGCGTCCAGGTGGCCATCATCCGGCCATCGGAGTGCCAGACCGTGCGAAACTTCTCCCATTCATTCGCGTCGCGCCAGAGCACCCAGTTGTCGATCAACTCCCGGATCTCGAGGCGGTGTACGTAGTCCCGATCCATTCAGATTTTTACCTTGGCCGGCGGCTCGGCCGGAACCGCCCGCAACTGCGCGTCTTCCAGGCGTTCCGTTTCCCGCCAGGTATAAATCATGCGGTGAATCACGGTGACATTGGAGAGCACCGCGATTACCCACAACACCGGAGCCATGCGGTTGAACAGCGCGCCGATGATGATCAGCACCACGCGCTCGGGCCGTTCCAGGAATCCGACCTTGCATTTGGGAATCGTGCATTCGGCCCGCGCGCGGACGTAACTCACCATCACCGATCCCATCATCACCACCGCCGTGAGCACAACGTATCCGAAGCGGTTGATGGAGGCGTAGTAAACCAGCAATCCGATCAACAGAGCCAGATCGGAGTAGCGGTCGAGAACGGAATCGAAGAAGCCGCCGAAGCGCGTCACGCGGTCGGTGGCGCGGGCCACGCGCCCATCCACCATATCAAACAGCCCGGCGCCGATGACAACGGCGGCCGCCCAGCGGAAACGGCCCATGGCGAACAGGAAAGCCGCGCCGATATTGATGACCAGGCCGAAAAAGGTGAGTACGTTGGGATGAATGCGGGACAGCGCCAGCCAGCGAACGATCCGGTCGATGATGGCGCCACATCCATCGCCGATCAACTTGGTAATTGTCATCTTAGGGGACAACACCCCAGCGAGCCATTATAACGAAGGAAGAGTCAGGGTCCGGTACGAAAAAGAGCGGTTCCTTTGCCGGGTGCCGGACGGGTACCCGTCAGTACGTTTTGGACCTCGATAGCGCGGCCTGACGCTGGCGCGGGACGGGAAAAAGCTACTCGGCTCCGGCCGAGTCGTGGATGGTAGTCAGCTTAAGGATTTCGAGTTCCTTCAGACCGCCGGGGCTCTGCACCTTGGCGACATCGCCGACTTCTTTGCCCAGCAGCGCGCGTCCGATCGGAGACGTGGTCGAAATTTTGCCGTTGGCCGCGTCGGCTTCCTCGCTGGTGACCAGGTTATAGGTGAGTTCCTCGTCGCGCTTGACATCGAGAACCACCACGGTCGAGCCAAGGCCCACGCGGTCGTGGGGAATCTTGGAGAAATCGATCATGGAGATTTCCGCCAGCCGCTTGCGCAAGTGGCCCAGGCGGGCGTTGACCAGGCCCTGGCGCTCTTTGGCGGCGTGATACTCGGCGTTTTCGCTCAGATCGCCATGCGCGCGCGCTTTGAGAATCTCCTTTGGCAGCTCGTTGTGCAGTTCGTATTCGAGCGCCGCTATTTCATCCTGGAGTTTTTTCTTGATATCGGTCATCCGCGGCGGGAAAGGTGGTCCCTGCGAGCCATTATAGCGGAACAGGCGTAAGGCGTTCTTTGCTGAAAATGCTCCGCGTAAGCCGGTTTCAGGGCATGAGGGCCCGCAGAATCTCGTCGGCGACATCCGCGGCGGCGCGCATCTCCCGTACGTCGTGGACGCGCACGATGTGTGCGCCTCCCAGTACGCTGGCAGCTACGGCGGCCGCCGTGGCGCAGCGCGTCTCCTCCTGATTTGCGCGCGCCAGAAAAGACTTCCGGGACGGACCCACCAGCACCGGCAGATCCAGCAGCGCCAGTTGACCCAGCCTGCCCAGAATCAGCGAATCCTGCTCCTTGCGTTTGCCGAAGCCGATGCCCGGATCGATCACGATGCGCGCGCGCTCGATGCCCACGTGACGGGTCCGGCTGATAGCCGCTTCCAAATCGCGGACGATGGCGCCCATGGGATCCGGCATCGGCCCCAGTTTGGCCCACGTCTCGGGCCGCCCGCGCATATGATTCAGGATCAGGCCTGCATTGTGATTGGAGACCACGCGCGCCAGTTGCGGCTCGATCGTCAGACCGGAGGGGTCGTTGATGATTTCGACCCCCAGGTCGAGCGCCCGCTCGGCAATTTCGGCCTTGTAGGTGTCGACGGAGATGGGAATGGTCAGGCGGTCTTTGAGCCGCTTGAGCACGGGAATCAGGCGGCGCGTTTCCTCGGCGGCGGAGATGGGAGCCGAGCCCGGGCGGGTGGATTCGGCGCCGATATCCACAATATCCGCGCCTTGCTCCTCGATCTCCAGGGCGCGCGCAAACGCACGGTCGGGATCGGAGTATTTGCCGCCGTCGGAAAAGGAATCGGGCGTGACGTTCAGCACGCCCATGAGCACGGTGCGCTCGCCGAGCTGAATTTCCCGCCGGTTGAGTTTCCAGTAAAAAAGCTTTCTTGCCACCGGAGTTCCCGCCCAAAGCAATCTGGCAAACTCCTCACCTTAGCATGCCGCCGGCGGCGTCCAGAATAAACTGGGAGCGGAAAGAGCCAGCCCAGCCCGCAAAGCCCGTCGATGGGCGAGACATACCGCGGACGCGCAAACTTTTCCGGCGCCCGGAGGCGTGGAAGAAGCGGTGGTGTCCATGCTTGAGTATGCTTTCGAGCGCCTGTGATAGATTGGTTTCCGCGCGCATTTGCGCTTTGCCAAACGCGCATTTGGCCAACGAGGTTCTATGCGATTCACCTGGTTTAATCTCATGCCGTGGCCCTATTTGCCGGACGACTTCCGCCCCACGCACCGCTCCGTGTGGGTGGATATCGATTCCAGCCTGTTCGATCCGGTGAAGGCCCACACCCTGTACAACTCCTACATGGACCTGCTCGAATACGCCGGCCGGCAGGGTTTCGATGGCATCGGCGTCAACGAGCACCATCAGAACGCTTACGGGCTGATGCCCTCCCCGAACATCATCGCGGCCGGTCTGGCGCGCCGCACCAACGACTGCGCGCTGGTGGTGCTGGGCGCTTCCATCGCGCTCTACAACCCGCCGGTGCGCGTGGCCGAAGAGTTCGCCATGCTCGATTGCATCTCGGGCGGGCGGCTGGTGGCGGGTTTCCCGGTGGGCACATCGATGGATACGAATTATTGCTACGGCACCATACCGGGGCTGACGCGCGATAAGTACCGGGAAGCGCACGAACTGATTGTGCGCGCGTGGAGCGAACCCGAGCCGTTCGCCTTCAATGGCCGGTACAACAAGCTGCGCTATGTGAATATCTGGCCGCGGCCCATCCAGAAGCCGCGCCCGCCGGTGCATATTCCGGGCGGCGGATCGATCGAAACCTTCGATTTCTGCATCGACAATACGTATTCCTACTCGTACCTGAGCTTCGGCGGCTATATCCGCGGCAAGCAACTGATGGATTCCTATTGGGAGCGGGTGGCGCAACGCAACGCGCCCGACACTTCGCCTTACCGCGCCGGCTTCGCGCAGTTCATCGCGGTGGCGGAAACCGACGCGGAAGCCGAGCGGCTCTACGCGCCGCACGTCGATTATTTCTATAACCGCTGCCTGCACGTGTTTCCCGGGTTTGCCGATGCCCCCGGCTACCGGACAATCAAAACCATTCAGAAAGGCGTGCTCTCGCAATACGCGCCGGCCAGCCTGTTCGAACAGCATCCCTGGGGGCAACTGGTAGAGAATGGCCACGTGATCGCGGGCAGCCCGGAGACGGTGCGGCAGCGCATGGAGGACCTCATCAAGGGCCTGCGCGTGGGCAACGTGTTCTGCCTGATGCAAATCGGCAACATGCCGAAGGACAAATGCCTGCATTCGACCAAGCTGTTTGCCGAGCGGGTGATGCCCAAGCTGCGGACCGTGTTTGGCCGGTATGCGCCGGAATACGTGAATGACGGCCGCTTCTGGTGCCATCCGCTCAAGGAGCGCGCGGTTCCCGGCAGTTTGCCGGCGGAGGCAGAGTCGGGTGCGACGGTGGGGGCCAAGTCGGGTGCGACGGTGGGGGCGGATTAAGAGGGATAACAATGGAGTTGAAAACCGTAAATACGCCCCGCGTGCCGGTGCGCTACTGGGAGGGCGGCGCGGGCGAGCCGCTGGTGTTCCTGCACGGCGCGGGCCGTCTGAACGACGATCTGCCGTTTCTCGAACCGCTGGCGCGGAAGTTCCATGTGTACGCGCCGCTGATTCCCGGCTATGGCGATAGCGAAGAGTGCCCCAGCCTTTACGACATGCTGGATTTCACGCTGCATACGTGGGATGTGGTGGGCGCGCTCGGCTTGAAAAACCCCATATTGGCCGGTTTTTCGATGGGCGGCATGATCGCGGCGGAGATGGCGGCGATTGCGCCGCACGATGTTTCGCGGCTGGCGCTGATCGCTCCGGCCGGCTTGTGGATGGACGAGCACCCGATCCCCGACATCTTCGCCATGATGCCATACGAGCTGCCGGCCTATCTCTTCTATGACGAAGAGACGGGCAAGAAGTTGATGACCCCCGATGGCGACATGGGAGACCCGAAATTCCTGCAGCAGTTCCTGGTGCAGAACGCGCGCCAACTGGGCGCCGCCAGCAAGATCCTGTTTCCCATTCCGGAGCGCGGGCTGGCTTCGCGGCTGTACCGCATCGAAGCCAAGACCGCGCTGATCTGGGGCGCCTGTGACCGGCTCATTCCGGCGGTGTACGCGCACGCCTTTCAGAAAGCGATTCGCGGCTCGAGCCTGACGCTCATTCCCGAAGCGGCGCACATGGCGCCGTTTGAAAAAACGGCGGAAGTGGTCGAGGCCATCAGCCAAGTGGCGGCGTAGCGCCGCGCGTTACAGGCCGATCGCTTGCGTGGTCGGAGTTTCAGCCGAAGACACAAGTTTATAGGGTCAAAGGAGCGCGGTAATGACGAGAATCCATTGCGCGGCGGCGGTGGCGCTGGCCGCTTGTTTGCGGGCGCAGACTCCGGGAGCGCCAGCCGTGGCATCGAAGACACTAATTGACGTGGCCGTGGAAGACGCGGCCGCGCCGAAAGTGACCGTGTTCCACCTGCCGGTACCCACAGGATTTACGGTGGGCCCGCACACGCACGCCGGTCCGGTGTTTGCCTATATCCTGCGGGGCGATATTGAAAACCAGGTGGAGCCGGAGCCGGTGAAGACTTATCGTCCCGGTGACTTTTTTCATGAGCCGCGGATGCACGTGCATCGGATGCTGCGGAATCTGAGCGCCACCGAACCCGCGGATCTGCTGATTTTTCAGGTGGGCGATATGGGCAAGGCAAATCCCGCGATCAAAACTCTGCTGGAGGAACCACTGACAATCCTCGCCAATCGCGAGGCACGCATGACCCGGCTCACGGTGGCGCCGGGAGGGGGCTCGGGACCGCACAAACATCCGGGGCCGGTGTTTGCCTACATTCTGAAAGGGGAGATCGAAAATCAAGTCGATCCGGACCAGCCCAAAATGTACCGCGCGGGCGATGTCTTCTACGAGCCACCGCTGCATGTGCACCGCATGCTGCGCAATCTGAGTAAAACGGAGCCAGCGGAACTGCTGATTTTGCAGATCAGCGAGAAGGGACAACCGTCGGTGATGAAGGCGGAGTGAGGCGGGGCGGCTCGCAATCGGTTGCGGTACAACCGCTCCCTTACGGCCGCGGCTCGGAAACTCGCGTTGCGTATATATTGCAGGCGATTTCGTCTTTGAGATGACTCGGGCCTCCGACGATGCTTTCGAGCGCGATGCGGGCAAAGCCGAGCGAGCGCAGGCGCTCCAGCAGCGCGGGCACCCGCGGCTTATTGGCGGGTTCTACTTCCATCGAGAGCTGCCGGATCAACGGCCAGTGGCGCTCTTCGATGCCGGCCAGAACATCCATTTCGGCGCCTTCGACATCGATCTTTAATAAGTCGATCCGTTCCACGCGACGCTCTTCGAGCACTCCGCTCAGGGTGCGCAACTGGCAGGGTATCGATACCCCGGCTGCCAGCATGCGCGCGTAGAGCCGCCCCAGCAGGATTTTTCGCAAAGGGTACAACGGCAGGTAAAACAGGGCTCTGAGCCTGTTGGCTTTCCACAAATCGCGAAAGTGAACGGCGTCGAGGACCTTGGCGAAATCGCGATGCTTCTCGGCCGAGTACAGGGTGGCATTGCTCGGCGCTTCCGGGAAGAATTCGATAGTGGTCTGGCCTTCCGCCGCTCCCAGGCCGAAGTTCAGCGCCGCGATTTCGCAGCCGGACGGCAGCCGCCATTCGGCCAGGTTTCGCTGTAAACAGGCAAACGTACCCGGCACGGGTTCGAAGCAGTAAATCCGCAGATCGCGGAATCGCCCGGCCAACGACAAAGCGAACATTCCGATATTGGCGCCCACATCGAAGATGGTGTCGCCCGGCCGGATCGCTATACCGTGCTTCTCGTAAGATCGCCGGACGAACATCTCCCGGTAGAGGAAACGCGTGTCCAAACGGGCCCCCGCTGCATTCCAGACGCGGCGTCCGCCGGGGAGGCGGAACGATTTCATGGGCGGTGTTTCGGCCGGCCGCGCCTTCGCTGTCATATCGCGCTCCCGCTTGGCAGCATGCCTGTCGAGTATAGCAGCGGATGTACGAAAAAACACCCGCGCGGCAACGGCGGGAGTACAACCGCTGCCGGCTTAGAGAAAACCGCGCAATACCGCCTCCTTACGGTTGCCGGGCAGAAGGCGACGGTCGCGGCTGAGAAGGCGCTGCCGCGGCCACGGTCTCTACCGGAATTCCTTTCGCTTTCATCAACGATTCGAGCAGAGCCACGGTTTTGGGGAAGGCGTCGGCGCCCCCTTTTTGGCCGCCGGCGCCGCGGGCGGCGTCGAGCGGGGTGCGGCCGCGGGCGTCCTTGGCGGTGAGGTCCGCGCCGTGGTCCACCAGGAACTCGATGAACTTATCGAAGCCGTGTTCGGCGGCGCCGTGAAGGGCCGTCTGGTTCGGGACGGCGTTGGCGCTGGGCACCTGGCTATCCTGGCGGCCTCTGCGGAATGCGGCCGTCGCGGCGCTGTCGCCGGGACGAAGGCCAGGGGCGGCACGCAGGTCGACTACATCGTGGGCGTTGATGTTGGCTCCGGCTTTGAGGAGCAGATCCATGGTAGCGAGCACGCCTTCATCGGTGCGGTTGCGCCCGCGCGTGACGCGCAGGCCGAAATCGACGCCGGCGGCGGCCATCAGGGGCGTAATGCCGTCTTTGTTCGGCAAATCGAC